>MNFJ01000106.1 GCA_001918155.1 Deltaproteobacteria bacterium 13_1_40CM_4_68_19 | reverse complement strand
TCTTCTTCGAGCGCATCAACAATCCCAATGAGCTCGTGCGCGTCTACGCGGCGCGCGCGCTGGCGGAGGAGCACACCTGGTCCATCGGCCGGCGGGAGATCCGCCTCGGACGGTTCGTCGATGCGGGCCGCATCCACTCCGAGTGGGGATACGTCAACGACAAGGCGCTCGCCTGCGACGTGCCCGGCGAGCGGCCGCCGCGCTGCACCGGGCGCCTGTTCGCGGCCAAAGCGCCGGCCGCGTCGCTGCTCGGCGCGCCGGTCCTGATGGTGCTGCGCGTGTTCGGCCCCCTGAAGAAGACGCCCGCGGTGTTCGCGCTGCGGTGGGTGTGCGTCATCCTGCCGTCGGCCGTCTTCTGGATCCTCCTGCGCCGGTGGATGCTGGATTCGGGCGTTCAGGAGAACGCCGCTCTCGTGAGCACGCTCGCTGGCGCGCTCGGCTCCCTCTCCCTGACGTACGGCCAGATGTTCGCCGGACATCAGATGGCGGCGCTCGCGCTGGGCGCGGCATTCCTCTGCGCGTCCTGGGGCAGCTTCCGCCCGTTCTGGGTCGGGTTCTTCTGCGCCCTCGCCGTTGCGCTCGAATATCCCTCCGCTCCGGCCGCCGCGATCCTGGTGGCGGCCGCTCTCCTGCGACACCGCCGCGGCGGGCTGCGCCTCTCCCTCGGAGCGCTCCCCTGGATGCTCGTCCTGGCGCAGTTCCACTGGAGCGCATTCGGCGCCCCCTGGTCCACGCCCTATGGACACCTGGAGAACCCGGCCTTCGTCCGCGACATCGCGCCCGGGCTCATGGGGATCTCCGCGCCGTCGTGGGAGCGGATCTACGGGTCTCTGTTCTCGCCCTGGCTAGGTCTCTTCTTCTGGGCGCCGTGGACTGCGCTTGCGCTGCTCGCTCCGCGCTGGCTGCGCCGCTTCGACCTGGTTCCGGTCGCGGTCGTCGCGTACTACCTCGTCTTCCAGATCACGCACGCGCTCTGGCGCAGCGGCTGGACGGTCGGGCCGCGCTACATCACGCCGGTCGCGCCATTTGCGGCGATGTCGGTCGCGCTCGTGGTCCGCCAGGCGCCCAGGCTGCTGCCCATGCTGCGCGGCCTCGGCGCGGCCGCCGTCGCGACCACCGGCCTCGCCTCCGCCGTCTCACAGGGATTCCCCTTGGAGGTGATCAATCCCCTGCGCGAGGTGGTAGGACCGCTGCTCGCGCACGGATATGTGCCGCGCAATCTGCTGCAATGGCTGGGCGTCCCCGGATTGTGGAGCGCGTTGCCGTACTTCGTGGCGCTCGCAGCCGCGATCGCGCTCATCCTCCAGCGCAGCGCCGTAGCGATCGCGGTCGCCGCCGCCGTGATCGGCATCCAGTGGGCGGCGCCACCGGGCGACGGACGCGGCGCAGTGTACTTCCTCGCCGCGCAGTGGGAGCCCGATCCGCCGCCCGGCGCCCGTCCCTTCACGGAGCGTTGAGCCACTCGGCGTAGGCGTCGAACGATGCCTCGCGGCCGAGGAAGTCCCTCACCAGCCGCGCCGCCGGGAGCCCCCCGCCGGGCTCGAGGATGGCGCGCCGGTACCGCGCGGCAGGCTCCCGGTTCAAGAGGCCCTCGCGGCGGAACACGCCGAACAGGTCCTTCGCGATCACGAGCGACCACATGTACGTGTAGTAGATGGCCGAGTATCCCTCGAGGTGGCCGAAGCTCTCGTGGAAATAAGTGCCCGGAACGTGCCGGAAGGGCGTGTACCTTTCCTGTTGGACCGCCGAGAGCGCCGTGGTGTCGAGGCCCGTCGGATCGCGGTCGTGCAGGCGCAGCGAGGTGGCTGCGTAGAACATCTGCTGGCGGACGCGCAGCCCTTTCCCGAATTCGTCGGCGGCGCGCATCCGCGCGATCAGGGCGGCCGGGATCGCCTCCCCGGTCTCGACGTGCCGCGCGAAACGCTGCAGCACCGAAGCGTCCCAGCACCACTCCTCGAGCATCTGCGAGGGCGCTTCGACGAAGTCCCATTCCGTCCGCACCCCCGAGACACCGGCCCAGCGCGTGTGCCCCCCGAACAGGTGGTGCAGCAGATGTCCGAACTCGTGAAAGAATGTGACCACCTCGCCGTGCTCGAGCAGCGCCGGCTCCGCCGAGGGGCGCGGGAAGTTGCAGACCAGGGCGCCTTCGGGAATCGCGGCGTCGCGGACGCCGGAAGCGATCGTGAACTGCGCTGCGTGCTTGTACTTGCCCTCGCGGGGGAACAGGTCGAGGAAGAAGCGCCCGATCGCGCGCCCCTGCTCCAGCACTTCCCATGCCGTCACGTCCGCGTGCCAGACCGGCGCCTCCGGAAGGCGGCGGTACTCGACGCCGAACATGCGCGCCGTGGTATCGAAGATGCCTTCCATCACCCGGCCCAGCTCGAAGTAGGGGCGCACCGACTGCGAGTCGAAACCAAGCTGCTCGGCGCGCACACGCTCCTTCAGCGCCTCCGAATCCCAGGGGTCGACCCGCTCTGCCGCGGGATCGTCGCGCCGCTTGCGCGCCAGCAGCGCCTCGTAATCCTTGCGCGCGCGCGCCTCGGCCGCGGAGGCGATCCGCTCGATGAACGCCTCGGCGGCCTGTGCGCTGCCGATCATCTTGTCCTCGGTCACGTATGCCGCCCAGCTCTCGTACCCGAGCAGCCGCGCCAGCTCGTAGCGCCGCGTCAGCATGCGATCGAGCACGCCGAGGTTTCCTGGATGCGCGCGCTGCCGGTACACCTTCCAGAGCTGCTCGCGCGCCGGGCTGCTGCGCGAATAGGTCATGAACGGCACGTAGTCGGGATGATCGGTGGTGATCCTGCCCGACGCATGCGCCCGCGCGTAGTCCGGAGGCAGCCCCTCCAGATCAGTCACCTGGATGCTGCGGACGTCGTCGCGGATGTTGCGCTGGAACTCCTGGCCGATGCGGACCAGCTCCTCGTTCAGCGCGCGGGCGCGGGCGCGCGTCTGCGCATCCTTGTCCACGCCGGCGCGCCGGAACTCGCGCAGCACCCGGAAGAGGTACCAGCGCGTGTCCTCGTCCTCGCCCGAGGCGTCGATCTTCGAGAGGGGCGCGTAGACCTCGGGATCGAGCGCCAGCTCGGTGGAGAGCGCCTCCGCTTCCTGCTCGCAACGCTCGCCGGCGTCCCGCATCGCGGCGTCGGGATGCACCGAGCGCAGCAGGGACGCGCGCGCACTCGCGTCCGAGATCGCGGAAGTGGCCTCGTCCCAGGTACGCAAGCTCTCCAGGGAAGGCGGCCGCGACTTCAGGCGGCCGACGGCGGCCCGGGCACGTTGCAGGTCTTCGCTGGACGCGCGCACGAACGCGTCGCGTGGCCCGGAGAGCAGGGAAGCGGCGGTCATGCCGCTCTTTATGCAGCGAGCCGCGGCCGGCGCAACCCTCCGGATGCATCCAGGGGCCCGGCAGCGTGTAGCATGTCCGCCGTGGCGCCCATCCTCGTCCGTTCATCCCGCACATGGCCGAGCTGACCCGCGTCGAGTCGGCCGCGCGCATCAACTTGCGCTGGATCGTCCGGCTGCGCTGGGGCGCCGTCGCGGGCCAGGTGATCGCGATCCTGCTCGCCCGGCATCTCGTGCGCGCGCCGCTTCCCGTGCCGTCGTTGCTGGCCGTCTGCGCAGCGCTCGCCCTGGCCAACGCGGGAGTGCACATCTGGCTCCAGCGCGGGGGGCGTCCGACCGACCGCGCCTGCGCGCTCAACCTCCTCGCCGACATCGCCGCGCTCACCGCGCTGCTGGCACTTTCGGGAGGGCGGGAGAATCCCTTCTCCCTGCTGTACCTCGTGCACATCACCATCGGGGCAGTGATCCTCCCCGCGCGCTGGAGCATCGCGCTCGCTCTCGCCAGCATCGTCGCCTTCAGCGCCCTGCAGATGCTCGCCGCGCACGACCTCTCGTTGGAGGCGGAGGAGCCCCTGCTCGCCCTGCGCGGCCGCTGGATCGCCTTCGTGGTCGCCGCCGCGTTCATCTCCACCTTTTCGCTGCGGATGAGCGAGTCGCTGCGCAAGCGCGGAGAGGAGCTCGACCGCGCACGCTCCGACGCCGAGGCCGCCGAGCGCCTCGCCGCACTGGGCACCCTCGCGGCCGGCACCGCGCACGAGCTGAACACCCCGCTCGGCACCATCCAGGTCCTCGCGGGAGAGCTCGCCGCGCAGCTCGACGGAGACCGCCGCGGCGAGGCGGAAGAGATCCGCCGGCAGATCCAGCGCTGCAAGGAGATCATCAGCAACATGCTCGCCCCGCGCGGCGGCGCCGACGTGGAGGAGCCGAAGGAATTCGAGGTCGCGCCCGTGCTGGAGGCGGCCGTGCGGCGCTGGCAGGAGGGCCGTCCGGGGCCGCAGCCGCTGGTCTCGGTGGATCCGGCCGCGGCGCGCGCCCGCACCCGCCTCCCGGTGCGCGCCTTCGAGCAGGCCATCGCGAACCTGCTCGACAACGCGGCCGAGGCGACCGAGGGCCGGCCGGCCCGCGACGTGCGCGTCTCGTTGCAGCGGGTGCGCGACGAGCTTCGGCTGACGGTCGTGGACAACGGGGTGGGCGTTCCCGAGCCGCTGCTGCGGCGCATCGGTGAGCCGTTCTTCACCACCAAGGAGCCCGGCCACGGCACCGGGCTCGGCCTCTATCTGGCACGGCACGTGGTGGAGCGGGAGGGCGGAGAGATGCGCGTCGACTCCGCCGAAGGGCGCGGCACCAGCGTCACGCTGACCATGCCCGAAGCGTAGCCGCTGCCGCACGAAGTGCGGCTTTGCGGCTATGTTTCTGGACGGTACAGGTCTAGAAACGGCGCGTGCGCATCCTCATCGTCGACGACGACGAGCCGTTCCGCCTCGCGCTGCGCAATGCCTTCCTGCGGCGCGGCTACGACGTCTCTCTCGCGGCTTCCCCCGCGGAGGCGGAGGGCGCGATGCGCGATGCGGCCCCGCACTATGCCGTGGTGGACCTGCGGATGCCCGGCGGGTCCGGGCTGGACGTGGTGCGCGCTCTGCGCGCGCTTGCGCAACCGGCGCAGGTGGTCGTGCTCACCGGTTACGGGACGATCGGGACCGCGGTCGAGGCCATCCGGCTCGGCGCCATCAATTATCTGAACAAGCCAGCCGACGCGGACGAGATCGAGGCGGCGCTGCAAGGGAAGCGGCCGCCGCCGATGAGCGACGTGCCATCGCTCGACCGGCAGGAGTGGGAGTACCTGAACCGCATCCTCGCCGACTGCAACGGCAACATCTCCGAGGCTGCGCGGCGTTTGAAGATGCATCGGCGCACGCTGCAGCGGAAGCTGCAGAAGCATCCGCCCAAGGCGTAGAGAGCCGAAGGCGGCTCGGCGGCTATGCTTTGGACTGTACACGTCATGAGCGGGTGTGGGCTGGTGTCGTGCGGAAGCGAGGACACGCTTCCTGGCAGGACCCCGCCCGGCGTGTTATCCCCCGCCCTCTCATGATTCAGGTCCAGGACGTCACCAAAGCATTCGCGGGGAAGAAGCTGTTCGAGAGCGTCAGCACGACGTTCCCGCCCGGGCGCCGCTACGGCCTCACCGGTCCGAACGGCGCCGGCAAGTCCACCTTCATGAAGATCCTGGCGGGCGAACTGGAGCCGGACACGGGCGTGATCTCGCGCCCCAAGCGCTTCTCCGTCCTCAAGCAGGACCAGTACGCGTTCGAGGCCCGCAAGGTGCTCGATGTGGTGCTGATGGGCAACGCGGCGCTCTGGGAGGCGATGCAGGAGAAGGAGCGCCTGCTCGCCAAGCCGGACTTGACCGACGAGGACGGCGCGCGCCTCGGGGAGCTGGAAGGGGTGATCGCGGAGGAAGACGGATATTCGGCTGAAGCCCAGGCGGCGACGCTCCTGGAGGGGCTCGGGATCTACGAATCCGACCACCCCCGGCTGATGAAGGAGATGGCGGGCGGGAACAAGGTGCGGGTGCTGCTCGCGCAGGCCCTGTTCGGGAAACCGACTGCGCTGCTCCTCGACGAGCCGACGAACTCGCTGGACCTCGACTCCATCCACTGGCTGGAGGACTTCCTCCTCCAGTACGAAGGGACGCTGGTGGTGATCTCGCACGACCGGCACTTCCTGAACGCGATCTGCACGCACATCGCCGACATCGACTACGAGACCATCATCACCTACGGCGGCAACTACGACGAGATGGTGCGCGCCAAGGGGCAGGTGCGCAGCCGCATCGAGGCGGAGAACGCGGACAAGATGAAGAAGCGCGCCCAGCTGCAGGAGTTCGTCGCGCGCTTCTCTGCCGGCACCCGCGCTTCCCAGGTGCAGAGCCGCATCAAGCAGCTGGAGAAGCTGTCGGTGACGGATCTGAAGAAGTCGAACATCGCCCGCCCGTTCATCAAGTTCGAGCAGAAGCGGCCGAGCGGGAAGCAGACGCTGACCATCGAGGGCCTGACCAAGGGATTCGACCGGGCGCTGTTCGAGGGTTTCTCCGCGCTCGTCACCAAGGGCGAGAAGGTGGCGGTGGTGGGCCGCAACGGCGTGGGCAAGACGACGCTGCTGCGGACGCTGATCGGGGAGCTGGAGCCGGACGCCGGCAAGATCACCTGGGGCCATGAGGCGCAGGTCGGGTACATGCCGCAGGACGTGAAGCCGATCATCCCCACCAACACCACTTGCTTCGACTACCTGCACGACATCGATCCCAGCGCCGGAAACGAGGAGATCCGCGGGCTGCTCGGCCGCATGCTCTTCCGGGGCGACGAAGGGATGAAGCCGACCAGCGCGCTGAGCGGAGGCGAGGCGGTGCGCCTGCTGTTCTGCAAGCTGATGCTGACGAAACCGAACGTGCTCGTGCTGGACGAGCCGACAAACCATCTGGATTTGGAGTCCATCTCGGCGCTCGGCGAGGGGCTCGTGAACTATCCCGGCACGGTGGTCTTCGTCGCGCACGACCGCGATCTGATCGATACGGCGGCGACCCGCATCCTCGCCTTCCACCACGGCGGGCTCGAGGATTTCGCCGGCGACTACGAGACGTTCCTGGAAAAGCACGGCGGTTTCATCGACGCGCGTTGAAAATGTACAATCGCATCCCTTATGGCGGCTCCGGAGCGGATCGCAATCGTCGGCCTGGGTCTGATCGGCGGCTCGCTCGCCCTTGCCCTGCGGCGCGCCCGGCCGCAGACCTGGATCATCGGCGTCGACGTCGATGCGCGGACCCTGGAGCAGGCCGCTGACGAGCGGGCGATCGACGCTGCCGCCACCCCGGACCTGGTCCGGCTCGACGGCTGCGACACCGTGGTCCTCTGCACCCCTGCGCAGCCGCTGCTGGAAATGCTGCCGTCGGTCGCGGCGCGCATGCAGCCCGGAGCTCTGCTGACCGACGTGTGCGGGGCGAAGGAGCTCGTCTGCTCCGCCGGCGCGGCCCAGGATCGGGTGATTTTCATCGGCGGGCACCCGATGGCCGGGACGGAGTTCCGGGGATACGTCGCCGCCAATCCCGCGCTCTTCTCCGGCTGCACCGTGGCGCTCTGCCCCCCGGTCGGCGCGGCAGATGCCGGAGCGCGCCGGGACGCGATCCGGCGCGTCCGGGAACTGTGGACGTCCGCCGGCGCGGAGACGCTCCTGGACGTCGAGCCGGACGCGCATGATCGCGCGGTCATGGTGGCGTCCCACCTGCCCTACCTCGCCGCGGCCGCCGTGGCCGAGACGCTGATCGAGTCGGGCAGCGAAGCGATGCTGGCGCGCGAGCTCGCCGCGGGCGGGTTCCGGGACACGACGCGCCTCGCCGGCGACGGAACCGTGGGGGGCGCGGCGGCACTGAACCGATTCGTTCCCGGCGCCGCGCGAGCGCTCGCGGAGCGCCTGCGCGCGCTGGCGGACGCGCTGGAGCGCACCCCGGACGAGGCGTTGCGCCGGCTGTCCTCCGTCGCGGACGAGCGCCGCCGCATGCGCTTGCCGACGCCCGCGCCGCCGCCCGCGAAGCCTTTCCCGCGCTGAATCGCCGCATTGCGACTGCCGCTTTCGTCGTCTACTCGCGGCCGCCGAAGGCGGCTCAGTCGCGGCCGCCGAAGGCGGCTTAGCGACTGCTTCTTTTAGACGGTACCGATTATGAAATGTGTTCTAAACGTGCGCGGCATGCGCTTCGCGCTCCTCCTCTGCCCGCTGTGCCTGGCCGGCGGTGCGCGCGGCCAACCCGTGCCGGATCCGCGGGGGGAACCTGTCCCCGAGGTCCTCACGCCGCCCAAGCTGATCGAGGAAGTGCCTCCGGAGTACCCGGCAGGGGCCAGCGGGAGCGCCCGCGTCGTTCTGCAGCTCGACGTCGACGAGCGAGGCGCCCCGGGCAATCTCCTGGTGCTCAGTGAGCCGCAGCCGGGGTTCGACGAATCGGCGCTCGCGGCCGCCCGGAAGCTCCGTTTCGATCCGGCCCGGCGCGGCGGTCAGCCGATCGCCGTCCGCATCCAGTACGCATTCAATTTCGCGCCTCCTGCCGCGGCGCAACCACCGCGCCCGGAAGAGCTGCCGGTGAACCTCGCCGGCCGCATCCGCGAGCGCGGCACGCGCCGCAAGCTGTCGGGCATCGAGATCTCCGCCGCAGGAAGGAGCGCTTCCACCGACCGGGAGGGCCGCTTCGAGCTTCGCGGCGTTCCCGAAGGCGAGCCGGTGGAGATCGTCGTCGCCGCGCCGGGGTACGAACGCTTCACCGCGCGCGAAACGATTCCCCCCGGGCAGAAGCTGGAGGTCGAGTACCGGCTGCAGGCGCTGTACTCGAGCCCGTTCGAGGCGACCATCGAGGGAGAACGGGAGCGCACCGAGATCTCCCGGACCACCGTGAGCAAGGAGGAGACCGAGCGGGTTCCGGGAGCGCAAGGAGACTCGCTGAAGGTCGTCGAGGATCTGCCGGGCGTCGCGCGCACGAGCCCCATCGGGGGCGGCGCGCTGGTGATCCGCGGCAGCAAGCCGGGCGATTCCGTCGTCTATCTCGACGGCGAGCCGATCCCGCTCCTCTACCACTTCGCCGCGCTCTCCAGCACGTTCAATCCGGACCTGCTCGAGGCGATCGACTTCGTCCCGGGGAACTTCAGCTCGCGCTACGGCGATCTGACGGGCGGGCTGGTCGAGGTGCGCACGCGCAAGCTCCGGGAGGAGCCGCACGGGTACGCCAACCTGAACCTGCTCGAGGCGAGCGCGCTCATCGAGGGCGCGATCCCTGAGGTGCCCGGGTTGAGCGTCGCTCTCGCCGGACGTCGCAGTTACATTGATTATATTCTGCGCGCGGCGCTTTCCGGCAACACCGATTTCTCGCTCACCGTCGCGCCGCGGTATTACGACGCGCAGCTCCGCGTCGACTGGCGCCCTCCGGACAACCCGCACAGTTTCTCTCTCCTCGCCCTGACCTCCGACGATGCGCTCGGGTTCGTGCTGAACCGGCCCACCGAGCAGGACCCGAATCTCTCCGGATCGATCGATGCGGA
>MNFJ01000061.1 GCA_001918155.1 Deltaproteobacteria bacterium 13_1_40CM_4_68_19 | reverse complement strand
TGCTCCCGCTCGAGGGAACGCTGCCTCTGATATCCCGCCGCGTACCGTTCGAGCAGCGCAGCGGCCTCGCCCAGGTCCGCGATCGCCGCCAGATCGGAAGCGGAGGCGAGCAGCGCCCGCGGCACCAGCGCCGAGTGCGGCTGCTCCTTCCACACCCGCGGGCGCGTCGCCAGCGCTTCGTCCATGCGCCCGATCCGCGACAGCGCCGCTGCGGCGCCGAAGAGCGCCTTGTCGGTGAGCTGGCCGCGCGGGTGCTCCCGCACGAACGCGAGCAGCGCGTCCGCCTTCTTCGCGTCCGGCGTCAGCGCGTCGGCAAGCGCGTATGCGCTCTGCTCCTCGACGCGCTTGAGGTCCTGCATCAACGTCCCGTGCGCGGCGAGCGCGCGATCCTCGAGGAACCGGAGCGCCCAGCGGTGCACGCTCTCCCAGTCCCCGCGCAGGTTCTCGATGTCCAGGACCAGGTTCGCGGCGTACTCGGCGAGCTCGTGGTCCGGATGGGTCGACGCGATCCACGACAGGTGAGCGCGCGCGGCATCGTAGTCGCCGGAGAGGTATTCGAGGCGGCCGGCCTTGAACGCCACCTCGACCGCGTGCGGTCCGTCCGGCAGCGCTTTCAGATACAGGCTGCAGGCATCCTGCAGCTTCTTCTCGTCGGCGGTGAGTGCCCTTTGCGCGCGACGCTCTCCCACGTCCTTCTGCTCCACGCGGCCGTGGAGCATCGCCTCGTTCCGGGCGAGGACGGCGCTCCAGGCGGCCTTCTGCAACCAGCGGCCGGGTTTGCTCGCCGCCAGGTCCTGGCCCACCACGGTTTCGTACTGCTCGGCGGCTTCCGCCTTCGAGTCGCGGGCGTACAGCAGCTCGGCGTAGAAACTCGGCGTAGAGAGCGCGCGCCGCCGCCCAGGTCTCCTCCAGGTCCGTCTTGCGCGCCTCGTTGTGGATCTGCACCGCGAGGTTGCGCAGCGTCTCTTCGCCGAGCCGGTTCGCTTCCTCGTAGCGCTCGTCCTGCTCCACCGATGCCGTCTGGCTGGCGGCGCGGACGCGCTGGACGATCTCGACGAGCTGCTTCGACTCCGAGAGGAGATCGCGCCGCTTGCCGCCCCGCTGCGCGAGGATCAACAGCCGGGTCTGATCCAGTGCCGCGGCGGGCGCATCCCCGTGCAGGACGAGCAGCTGGCGATGGATGAGCTGCGCCTCCGGATCGCGGCCCGTGTCGAAGAGCAGCTTTCCGTACTGCTCGAGCATCTTCAGCCCGGGTTGGGAGCCGAATTTCCGGACGAACTCCTCCCTCGCGGATCGGGTCTGCCGAGGCGCGAGTACGCGAGCACGTAGTCGCGGCGCGCCTCGCGCGCGAGTTGGACCTTGTTCACGTCGCCGGATTTTTCCGAGATGTCCACCACCCGCTTGAAGAGCTTCATCGCGTCGGTGAATGCGCCTTGGTTGAACCGGCACCAGGCGGCCTTGTAGAGAGCGTACGGGTAGACGTCGTCGTAGGGCGCCTCGGCGGCGGCGCGATACTCCTTCAGCGCGCCGTCGAGCTTCGCGGCGTCGAACAGGTGCTCGCCGATGAAGACGTGGCTGGCCGGCGCCCAGGGCGAGCGGGGGAAGCGCCTGGTCAACTCGCGCGCGACGCCGATCGCCTCGCGGTCCCGCCCGCTCTCCTGCAGCGAATCGGCGAGGAAGAAGAGCGCCTCGTCGGTGCGCGACGCGCGGGGATACTTGTTGAGCAGCTCGCGGTAGCGGGCGATCGCTTCCGCCCGCGCGTCGCCGGCGGCGCGCCGGTTGCGGGCAGCGGCTGCCTCGTTGCCTTCGTCCGCTTCTGCCTGGGCGCGGATGCTCGCGGCGAGCCCGCGCGAGCGGAGAAGGCCTGCCAGGCGCGCCAATGCCTCCGCCTGCTCCGCCGGCGATCCACCCAGCTCCAGCATCCGCCGCAGCGCCGCCTCCTGCTCCTGCTCCTTTGCGGCCACGACCGCGCCGGCGTCGCGGTGCAGCAGCGTCGGATCGCGCCCCGGCTGGGCCACTGCGGCGGCGATGAGCAACGCGAGCATCGAGATCCCTCCATACCGGCGGCGCGCGCGCAGCCGGCTCCCCTCCGCCCTCTGCCGTGCAACCTCCGTTCCCCGCCGCTCTCGCTCTCAGGCCGGCGGAACGTCGCCGGGACGACTGGGTAAAATCGTTCTCAGTCCGCGGGCGTGCCGGCAACAGCCGGCGGCGGCGAGGCGGACGGCTGCGATGCCGTCGGCGCCGGCGTGCGCGGGCGCTTGCACCGCCGGCCGAGCTGGTATCGGTAGCTCCCCAGTTCGTCGCGCCAGTACTCGCCCTGGAACGGCCACAGCTCCTCGTCGTCGCCCACCTGTGGCGGATCCCGATGTGGCTGGGCGCTGAGGGCCGCGTCCGATCCGGAAGTGGCGAGCCGCGGCGACCACCGCCTTCATTGTCCACCGCCGAAGTAGAAGGAGAGCCCGAGCCTCACCGTCCAGAACCCCATCGCTTTCGTCTGCGGGGAGCCGTCCACCATCACGCGCTCCGCGTAGAGGTTGCCGCCCACCCGCGCGGTGATCGCGATGCTCTCTCCCAGCGAGATCCGCTGCCCGATCCCGGCGGCGATCATCGGCCGGACTCCACGGGTCGCGTCGGTCTCGGTCCAGGCACCTCCGAGGCCAGCGTCGAGGAACCTCTCGAAATGAACCAGCGCATCTCCGGGCAAGGCCACCTTGCCGTACAGGGGGGCGATGGCCGCGAACGCGGCCAGGGAGGCGCGCTGCCGCGACTCGAGGATGCGCGCGTGCAGCTCCCGCTTGGCGATCACCAACTCCTGCGTCGCCCAGGTGCCGAGGCCGTTCGCATCGACCCCTACGGAGAGCCCTTCGCGCAAGTGCCACATCGCGCGCAGCCCGGCTCCCCAACGTTGTTGATATGGGTCGCCGATCCCCATCTCGGCGTACGGCGAGATCTCGAGGCGGTGCGCCTGGCGCAGCGGGCGCTTCTGCACCGCCGTGATCGTGTCCGCCGGATCGGCGGACTGCGCGCGCGGCGGCTGCGGAGCAGGCGATGACGCACAGCACCCAGGGACGCATGGCGCGGCAAACATGGGGGGCGCTCCCCAGGCGGGCAACCCCTTGCGGCGGCAGGGCCAGGGACCAACTTTGCCTCGCCATGGCCGCCCTGCGGAGAGTCGTGCTCCTGACAGTTCTCGCCCTTGCCGCGTGTGCGCGCACCGATCTGGGGGCGCCTTGTCACGTCGAGAACGGCGCGGGAGCGGAGCTCGTGCCGTTGCCAGGCCGGCAGTACCTGTACCTCGGCTCGAGCGAGTGCGAGAGCTTCGCCTGCCTCGCCATGCAGGGAGCGAGCGGCGGCTACTGCTCGCAGGCCTGCAGCGGCGAAGGAGCGAGCTGCCCTTCTGGACTGGCCTGCACGCAGCTCGCGCTGAGCCCGGACTACCTGGCCGCGATGAAGGCGCGGCTGCCGCCGGATCGATATCAACAGCTGTTCGGCCAGCTCGGCTCGAGCTGGTACTGCGCCCGCTCGCAGTGAGGTACCTTGGCGCGCATGCGCCGCATCGTCACCGGGCTGCTCTGCGTGGCCGCTTGCCACAGCGACGCGGCGGAGAAGCCCGCGCCCGCCCTTGCGCAGGGCGCCGTCCGTTTCGAAACAGCACGGGGTCCATGGGTGGTGAGGGTGGAGATCGCCGGCGACGAGGCTTCGCGAGCACGCGGGCTCATGTACCGCCGGTCGCTGGAGCCGGATCGCGGCATGATCTTCGTCTTCCCCGCCAGCGAGGAGCACACGTTCTGGATGCACAACACGCTGATCGCCCTGGACATGATCTTCCTCGACGAGGGCCGGGCGGTGATCGGCGTGGTGGCGAACGCGGCTCCACAGACGGACACGCCGCGCACCGTGGGGAGGCCCTCCCGTTACGTCGTCGAGGTCGCCGCCGGCGATGCGGCGGTGCACGCGGTGGGACCGGGCACCCGGGCGGTGTTCATCGGCGTACCGGAGTGATCAACGCCGCAGCAGCCGGCGGGCGACTTCGGCGCCGAGGCTCTCTTCCATCATCCGTTCGATCACGCGCTCGAACTCGCGGCGGCTCGCCTCGTCGGCGAAGACGAAGCGGATCCCCATCCCGGGCTCCGCGCCGCTCTGCTGCGCGGCCTCCGCGGAGAGGATCCACACCACCTCTCCCTCGAGCACCAGCGGGACCGGCAGCGCCGGCAGCGAGAGCGAGAACTGGCATCGGCTGCCCACCTCCAGCGGACGCGAGGTCTTGATGAAGGTGCTACCCTTGGAGATGTTCCTCGTATAGTCGGCGAAGAACGCGTTCATCTGCTCGTAGTCGATGCGCAGGCGCACCGGCGCGCGCTGGCCTTGACGCAGATCTTCCGGAGGCGACATCGAGGATCAGTCTGACAGCAGCGACCGCGTCGGAGCAAGGATCGGTCCGCGGCTCTACCTGGCGCTGCTCGCGACCTTGTCGCTCGCCGCGTGCTTTCTCCCGCTCGCCGACCATCTCGGATACGAGCTGAGCGAGTTGGTGGCGCTTGCCGCCGGCCTTTTTGGAGGCGCGCCCGGGATCGCCGCCGCGCGCATGGAGCGCGACTCCTCCACCCGCGCCCTCTCGCGGGCGCTCTGGTTCTCGCTCTGGGCGTTGGCCGTCCCGGTGGCGATGATCCTGCTCAACGCCATCCGCAGGCCGGCCTGCGACCCTCTGGGCGGATTCGCCATGTATCTCGCGCTCGCCGTTCCCTCGGCGGTGCTCGCGTGCGTGCTGGGAGTCGCCTGCGGTTTCGTTGCGCCGCGCCGGGCCGGCTGGCTCTACGCCGCGGTGTTCGCCGGCTCGCTCGCGAACGCGCTCTGGCCGGTCGTGCGCGGACCTCAGGTGTTCGTCTTCCACCATCTCGGCGGGATGCACCCGGGCCCGATCTACGACGAGGCGATCAGCACTTCGCGCGCCCTCTGGCTCTTTCGCGGCGACACGCTCCTCTACGCGGGAGCGTGCGCCGGCATCGCGCTGATCGCCGGACCGCCTCGCCCGCGGCGGCGGGGCGTTGTCGCCCTGCTCGCCTGCGGAGCGGGCGCCGCGTGGATGTCCCTGCAGGCGGAGAAGCTGCACTGGAAAGCGGCGGTGGCGCAGCTCGATGCCGAGCTGGGCGGCCGCATGGAGACGGAGCACCTCGTCCTCCACTTCCCGCGCGAGAAGAAGGACGAGGAGCGTGCGCTTCTCGCGCGCGACGCGGAGAACGACGTCCGGGCGGTGGCGCGGTTCTTCGGGATTCCGCCCGGGCCGCGCATCGAGATCTACCTCTACCGTTCGGCGGAGGAGAAACGGACCCTGATCGGCGCGGCGGAGACGAGCTTCACCAAGCCGTGGCTGCGACAGATCCATACCAACGACGCCCCCGTGCCGCACCCGATCCTCAGGCACGAGCTGGTGCACGCGATCGGCGCGCAGGTGTCGGACGGACCCTGGGGCGTTCCCGGCGGGCTGGTCCCGAAGATGGCGCTCGTCGAAGGAGTGGCAGTGGCCGCCGACTGGCCGCCGGGAGAGTTCACGCTGCACGAGGAAGCGCGAGCGCTCGATGACCTGCACCGGCTGCCGGACTTAAGGCGGCTCTTCCGGCGCGGCTTCTTCTACGCGGAATCGGGCCCGCGCGCGTATACCGCTGCGGGATCCTTCTTGCGGTTCATCTGGGAGACCCGCGGACCGGCGGCCTTCTTCCGCCTGTACGCGTCGCCCGAGTCGATGGATCTCCCCAGCCTGGTCCCCGAGTACCTGCGCTTCCTCCAGGGCCTGCGCGAGCCGGAGCGGGCCGTCGCGCTGGCGACCCAGCGGTACTCTGCGCCCCCGATCGCGCGAAAGCGCTGCCCGCACGAGGTCGCGGCGCTGCAGCGACAGGCCCAGGCGGCCCGCGATCCGCAGAGCGCAGCGGAGATCTGGGCCCGCTGCGCGAACCTCGAGCCGGACGATCCCGCCCTGCTCGCCTCCCTGCGCCGGGCGCAGCTGGCGGCGAAGGATCCGGCCGCGGCGGAAAGGACGGAGGCGAAGGCGCTCGCCCATCCCAAGCTGTCGCCGCCCCTGCGGGCGCAGATCCTCACGGACTCGGGGGACGCGGCGTGGAAAGCGGGCGACGTCTCGCGCGCGCTCGCCCTCTACGAGGAGGCCGCGCAGCTCCCGCAGACCGAAGCGGCGGAGCGCGGCCTCGCCGTACGGCTGCGGGCCGTGCGCGATCCCCAGAGCTGGCCCGCTCTGCGCCCGCTGCTCGCGGAGAACAACAACGCGCCCGAGATCCTCCTGCACCTGCGCGATCTCGATCTGGCGCGCCCGCGCGACGGCCTCGCCGCGTACCTGCTCGCCAAGCAGATGCAGAACCGCGGCGCCTGGGCAGAGTGCGCCACCTTCGCCGCCAGCGCGCTGCGGCGCGAACTGCCCGGGCCGCTGTTCGTGCAGGAAGCGCTGCGCATGCAGGGGATCGCCGCCTGGCACACCGCCGACGACGCGTCGGCGCGCGCGGCCTTCATCGCGCTCGGCAAGGACGCGCCCCCGGGGCGGACTCTCGAAGTCGAGCGGTGGCTCGACCGGCTCGGGCCTTGATCACAAGTGGCACAAGCTAAAGACATGGTCGCCAAGCCGCCTTCGGCGGCCGCGACTACACCACTTCCACTTCCGCCGCCTTCCCCGCGAAGATCTCCTGGTTCCCGGCTGGGCGGACGCCCCGGATGTTCACCTCGAAGAAAAGCCGCTCTCCCGCGAGCGGGTGGTTGAGGTCCACCACCACCAGGTCCGGTTTCACTTCCTTGACGGTGATCGGATAGCTCTGGCCGCCACTCGCGCGCGCGTAGAGGCAGAGGCCCTTCGCCAGCTTCACCTCGCCGGGAAAGAGCGCGCGCGGCAGGGAGACGACGTTGTCCTCCTTGCGCTCTCCGTAGGCATCCTCCGCGGCGATGCTGAACGCAGCCTGCTCGCCTTCGCGCAGCCCTTCCAGCGCACGCTCGAGCGCGGGCAGGATCTGCCCGGCCCCGTGGAGATACTCGATCGGCGATTTGCCCGCGCTCGTCTCCACCACCTGTCCGCTTCCGACGCGGACCATGTAGTCGAGCAGGACGACCCGGCCCGTTTTCACGCGCATGGCTGGAAACTGGCCACAGCGATCCCGGGTCGCAGCTAAGCGCCGGGCGCCTGCCTGGCCGGCGGCGACCCCAGGATGAGCAGAACGCTCGCGGCGAACGCCAGCGCCGAGCCGAGCAGCAGCGCCGCGGCGGGGGAGACATGTTCCCAGACCTGGCCGGCGAGTACGGAGGCCGCGAGCAGACCGGCGCCGGTCACCAGGTTGTAGACGCCGAGCGCGTGTCCTCGGGTCTCGGGCGCAGCCGCGTCCGCGACCAGCGCGCGCTCGGTGCCTTCCGTCAACGCGGCGACGAGGCCATAGGCCGCGAACAGCGTCCAGGCGTGTGCCGGCGCCCGCGCGAAGGCGAATCCGGCGTAGCAGAGCGCGTACCAGAGCCAGCCGGCCACGAGGGCGCGCTGCCGCCCGAGGCGGTCCGCGATCCGGCCCATGGGCCAGGACAACAACGCCCGGACGAGGTGGAGCGACGCCCACAACAGCGGCAGCCGCCCCGTCGGTACACCGATGCTTTGCGCGCGCAGGAGCAGGAGCGCGTCCGTCGAATTGCCCAGGGTGAAGAGCGCGATCGCCGCGAGCAGCCGCTTCGGCACGCCCCCCTTCGCTTGCCCTGCTGTCTCGCTTGGCGTCGTCTTCCGCCCGGTCTCGCGCACCGCCAGAAGGGCGAACACCGCCAGGGCGCCGGGAATGGCTGCGAACAGGAAGACGCGCCGGATCTGTTCGGGCCAGACGAGCAGGAGACCCGCCGCGACGAAGGGGCCGATCGCCGCGCCCGCGTGGTCCATGCCTCGCTGGAACGAGTACGCTTCGGCGAGGCGCTCGCGCGGCGCGCTCGCCGCCAGCAGCTTGTCGCGCGGCGAGGTGCGGATGCCCTTGCCGACCCGATCGACGTTGCGGACGGCGAGCACGTGCCATGGCTTCTGCGAGGCGGCGAGGAATGGACGGGCCAGCGCGGCAAGCGCGTACCCGATGACGGCGAGCGGAAGGAGCCTCCGCACCCGGTCCGCCCACCGCCCGGAGAGGTACTTGAGCAGCGCCGCGGTCCCTTCGGCGGCGCCCTCGATGACACCGATGTAGGCGGCGCCTGCCCCCAGCGTCACCACGAACGCGGGCAAGAGCGGCATCACCATGTCGCTCGAGATGTCCGCGAGCAGGGAGACGGTGCCCAGCAGGACGACGTTGCGCGAAAGCCGCACGTTCGCGATCTATGCGCGCTTGAGCTCCGGTTCGAGCACGCGCAAGCGGGGAGCGGGTGGGACGTCGCTGCGGGCGAGGTAGATGCGCTCGAGCGACTCCGCGAAGCACCGGGCCGTCTGCTCCAGGTCGCGCAGGGTGATCTCGCACTCGTCGAGCTGCCCTTCCGCGACCACCGCCTGGATGGCGCGGTCCGCCAGGGCGCGCAGCTTCTCGGGGGTCGGGCCGGCGAGGTTGCGCGAGGTGGCCACCACCATGTCCGCGATCATCACCAGCGCCGCTTCACGCGTCTGCGGCTTCGGTCCCGCGTAACGGAAGTCGTCTTCGTGCGGCGGAGGCCCTCCGGTGCGCTCGGCCTCTTCCTTTGCCCGATGGAGGAAGTACGCGATCGTCCGCGTCCCGTGGTGCTGCGCGATGAAGTCGCTCACCTGGCGCGGCAACTTCGCCTGGCGGGCCAGCTCCATTCCTTCGGCGACGTGCCGGCGGATGATCTCCGCGCTCATCTGCGCCGTCAGGCCGTCGTGCCGGTTCTCGCCCTTCTGGTTCTCGCCGAAGTACAGCGGGTTCTTGCCCTTGCCGATGTCGTGGTAGTACGCGCCGACGCGCGCGAGCAGGGGATTGGCGCCGATCGTGCGCGCCGCGGCGTCGACCAACTGGCCGATCAGGATGCCGTGGTGGTACGTGCCCGGCGCCTGTACGATCAGGTCCTTGAGCACCGGGTGGTTGAAGTTCGCAAGCTTGAGCAGCTCGACGTCGGTGACGTAGCCGAACATCGCCTCCAGAAGCGGCGAGAGCAGCAGGGCGAGCAGCGGCAGGACCAGGGCGCCGCCGAGGATGCTGCCGAGGACGGTCGCGGCCGTGTCCCAGGCCCACAAGCGCCCCTGGAACATGGCGAAGGTCGCGAGCACGACCGCGGTGACGACACCGGTGACCAGGCCGGCGCGGAACACGGCGCTCTTCCTGCCGGCATGGCCGATGCGATCGGCGGCGACCACCCCGCTCACCAGCGCCGCGGCGGCGAACTGCAGCGAGCCACCCGCGAGGAGCCCGCAGAGCGGCGCGAACGCCGCCGTCCAGAGCAGCGCAGCCTCGCTGGTGAGAAGGAACCGCACCAGCAGCGAACCGAGCGCGTAGGGGACGGCCGCCGGCAGCGCCTGCGCGACGTACCCGGAGAAGGGCGCGGGCAGCTGTTCCCGCATCACGTCGTGCAGCGCATCGGCTCCCAGGAGCGCGCCCTTCACCGCGAAGAGCTGCGCCACCATCAGGACCGCGAGAAGGAACACGTCCCGGCTGCGCGGCCGGAACTTGCGCATGTTCCGCCGGCCGAACTCGAATACCGCGGCGCAGAGCAAGGCGGCAAACAGGCCGCCTCCCCAGCGCACCTGGTCGGCGCCGCTCGCGCGACCCGCGGCGCGCAGCGCCTGGAAAACCAAAAGATGGGTCTTGGTGACCTGCTCGCCGTCGCCGATGATCTTCTCGCCCTTGCGTACTTGCAGCAGCACGTCCTTCACTTGCGCGCGCTTCACCTCCTGCCGGCGGCGCGTCTCGGCGTCGTCGTAGGCGAGGTTCGGCCGCAGCGCCCGGCGGACCAGCTCCGTGGCAGCCCGCGCCGTGCGCGGCGTCAGGTCCGCGAGCTGGGCTGCCGACGTGCGCTCGACGTGCTGCCGCGCGTTCATCAGATCCTGGATGCGGTCGATGTCCCGGATCGCTTGCTCGGGAGCTCCGCCTCCTCCGACGGTCCGGACCATGATCCCGCGCTCGCGATCGGCGGCGAGCAGCCCGCGCTCCTCCACCACGAAACCGGCCGCCGCCAGGTCGGCGAGGCGCAAGGCGGCGCGCTCCACCGCGGGATCGAATCCGCTCCGGGCCAGGTCCAGGTAGTCCTCGTCCTCCAGCACCGCCTGCAGCGCCTTCCAGAATTCGTCGCGGTGCGAGAGGAGGAAACGGGCCGTTTCCGCATCGATCCAGTGTTCGTTCAGGAGGCGCGCGGCCTTCGCCGGGTTCTGCTGCTTCCACTGCGCCACCGCCTCGCGGCCGCGGGCGAACGCCCCCGAGATGCGGCGCTGCAACGTCTCCGCCGCGCTGCCGTCGAAGTCGTACACCGGCCACACCGATCGCGCGGCCTCGTCGCGCTTCTCGGCGGTGGTCTCGGGATCCAGGACGTCGTAATCGCGGTTCGCCTTCAGCGTCCCCGAGAAGAGCGTGCCGAGCGCGTCGTCCCCCGGGATGGCCGGCGTGAATCGGGAAGGCGTGAGCAAGAACGCGGCGCTCGCCGCGATGCCGATCAGCAGGGCGAGCGCCAGCGCCTGCCGCACCCTGCGGAACCGGAGGATTCGCGATGTAAGGGAAGGTGCGCCTGCCTGCATGCCGGGCGGCACTATGCCAGCAAAAGCTGCGCTTTCAAAGGTTTCACCGCTTCGCCGTCCGCAGCTTGCTCTCGAGCTCGGCTTCCTGCGCGGGCTTGCGCTGGGTCTTCGGCAACGACCGCAGCACTTCGAGCTGCTCGCGCCACACCGCCGAAGTGTTCTTGCCTTCGGCCTGCAGGATCTTCGCTTTCAGCGCGAGAACGCCGACGCGCCGCTGACCCCGGTCCATCTTCGCCAGCGCCCGATCGACCGCGGCCTCCGCCTCCGTCAGCTTCTTCTCTTCGAGGAGAACGCGCGCGAGCCGAGCCGGCGGATTGTAATCCTGGGGCATCTCCTTCTCGCGCCGCGCGAGCAGGTGCTCCGCTTTGCGGGCCTCCTTCAGATACAGGTACGTCTCGGTGCGGTGGGCGTCGAACGTGGAGGCGAGCGTCGCGTCGGGCGCCGCGGCGGCCGCCGACTCGAGCACCCGGGCGCGCTCCTCCATCGCGGACACCGCTTCCGGGTGCCTCCCCGCGACGTCCAGCATCTCCGCGAGGTTCGCGAGCGCGTCACTTCGATCGTCGGCGGCGAGCGGAGCATCCGGTTTCGCCACGATCTCCTGTACTCGTGCCATCGCCAGTAGACGCATACGGACCGCGTCCGGATCGCCAGGCGGCAACTCCCGCGCGCAGGCGAACGCATAGCTCTGGAAGTCGACTCCCAGCGCGCTGTCGGGCGTGTGACCGGCTTCTGCGAGCCCCGTCCGCACGCAGGAGCGGAAGTCCTTCAGCCGCAGGAGCGCCAGCATGTACAGGTTGAGCCGCTCCGGGCGCTGCGGCTCGTCGGGCGCGCTCAGCTGTACCGCCCGCCCGTACGCATCCGCCGTCGCCTCCAGGTTTCCGCGATTGCGCGCCGCATCGCCGTCGCGCTGCGCCGCCCAGGCGGGATCGGCGGGCCTCCCCTTCTCGCGATAGGCGCGAATCCCGTCCTGGACGAACGCCCGCATGTCCTGGACGGTGCCGGATCCGAGAAAGCGCCCGAGCACGGCCTCGTTGTCGGGGTCGACGATCAGGAAGGTCGGCCAGGCATCCACGGGGTACTTCTCCACCACCGCCTTGTTGGTCTCACGCTCCGTCTCGACCGAGCTCCACACCAGCCCGTCGGAGATCGGCTTCATCCCGGCGTCGCTGAGCACGAAACGCTGCATCGACAGGCAGGAGTGGCACCAGGTCGCCCAGAAATCGATGAAGAGCGGTTTCTGCGCCGCGCGCGCGGCAGCCAACGCTTTCGGATGATCGTCCTCGATGAACGTGAGCGGCCCGTGGACGGCGGCCACGAGAACCAAGGCCGGCAGCATGCGGACCTTTTAACCTTGCTCGGCCCTCTTTGCAGCCTGGTCCGTCTCGCGGCGCGCCTGCGCCGCGTCGTAGGCGCGGACGACTTCCTGCACCAGCGGATGCCGCACGACGTCCTTGTCGGTGAACTCGCAGAAGCGGATCCCCTCCACGTCCTTGAGGATCTGGAGGGCGTCCATCATCCCCGACGCCTTGCCGGAAGGCAGATCCACCTGCGTGCGGTCTCCGGTGATCACCGCCTTGGATCCGAAGCCCAGGCGGGTGAGGAACATCTTCATCTGCTCGGTGGTCGTGTTCTGCGCCTCGTCGAGGATCACGAAGGCGTCGTTCAGCGTGCGTCCGCGCATGAACGCCAGCGGAGCCACCTCGACGGTGCCGCGCTCGATCAGGTCCTGCGCGCGGTCCATGTCCATCAGATCGTGCAGCGCATCGTACAGCGGGCGCAGGTAGGGGCTGACCTTTTCCGCGAGATCGCCGGGGAGGAAACCGAGCTTCTCCCCGGCCTCCACCGCGGGGCGGCAGAGCACGATCCGCTTCACCCGCCGCTCGACCAGCGCGGCGACCGCCATCGCCATGGCCAGGTAGGTCTTCCCGGTGCCGGCCGGCCCGATTCCGAAGACGATGTCGTGCTTGCGGATGGCGTCGATGTACGCCTTCTGGTTGAAGCCTTTGGGCGTGACGGGACGGTTCCGGTTCGTGACGTAGACAGTGTCGAGGAAGATGTCCTTGAGGTCCGCGTTCGCGTCCGAGAGAAGCACCTTGCTCGCTTGCTCCACGTCCTCGAGCCCCAGCGGGTATTTGCGCTGGATCAGCTCGGTCAAGCCCCCCAGCAGCTTCTCCGCGAGCGCGACCTTCGACGGCTCGCCGGAGATGAGGAAGACGTTCCCGCGTTGTCCGATATGGACCCCGAACCTCTGCTCGATCAGCTTGAGGTTCTCGCTTCGCCCGCCGGCGAGCGTCCTTGCACCATCGTTGTCCAGCAGCTCCAGTCGCGCGGAAGGTTCTGCCAATTCCACCTCGCGGCCCTGCGGGGCCTCGGAACTGATCTAATCAAGCGGCGGCAACAAAACAAACCCCTGAGCCGTACGTCGATAGTAATAGGGCTCTTTCCACGGATAGCGCAGATCGTGCTCGCTCACGAGCTCACCCTCGACCAGCGCGCGGAGCGCCGGCGGATACTCGCCGTGCTCGGTCCGGTACACCTCCAGGGCGCTCTCCAGCCGCGCCAGCTGGTCCCGCGCGATCAGCCGCGCGATCGCTCCACGCCGCGCCGGGCTCTCGGCCCGGGAGGTGCCGAGGCCCGGCGCGACCGAGCGGACCAGCAGCAGCGTCGCGCCGAAGAACGCGAGGGTGAGCGCCAGGCGGACGAGCGCTCCAGCCCAGGACAGGGTCTTGCGCCGGCCCTTGCGGATCCCCTCGCCCAGCACCTTGACGGGACCGGCCGGAATCGCCTTCAGGTACTCCCACTGGATCAGCTGGTTCAGGGCCTTGAGGGCCTCGAACTCGCCCAGACGCGAGATGTCGAGGATCTGCTGCACGTCCTTGCCGAGCGTGGCGAGCTTGTAGACGAGCTTGTGGCGGCCGGCCGGCTGGCCGTCTTCGCCATGGCCGTCGTCCAGGCCGTCGTCGATGGATTGCAGCCCCGCGGTGTCCAGCTCCTTCAAGGTCTCGAAGGTCGCGTCCGTCCAGGGAACGTTCCGCTTCAAGGCCGGCCATTCGTCCATCCGCCGGAACCCCTCGAGCAGCACGCTCTCCGAGCGGATGGGATCGAAAGCGCTCTTCGTCGCGTCCACGGGCTCCTGCGAGAACTCGTAGGAGCCGCTCTTCCAGGAAAACAGCTTGTAGAGCGTCTCCGTCGTCTGCAGCCGCATCATCTGCGCGACCTGCGCGTGCGTGACGAAAGCGTTTTCGACGAGGATGTCGCCGAGCCGCTTGAGCGTGCGCTGCTGGATCGTCAGGGCGTCGGCGAGGCGCTCCTTGCTGACGAGCTCGGCCCGGAGCAGGAGGCTGCCCAGCAGATCCCTCGAGTCACGCGCCTTCTCGCTGGCGAAGACCACGTTTCCGTCGATGAAGAAGACCTCCACCTCGCCGGCGCCGGTCTTCAGCGTGAGCCGGCCGGTCTTCGTCTGGTGTCCGATGAGCTGCAGGATGTCGGCGATGCCGAAGTCCTTCAGGGTGCCCGACAGAGCCATCTACGCGCCCTCCTCGGCCCGCTGGCGCGCCAGCAGGTCGCGGAGGCAGAACGCGTACACACCGGCGAGGAGGAGCACCGTGAGCGCGACGCGGAGGGAGGAAACGCCGCCGTGGATGGCGAGCGGCTCGCGCGCAACGCCGCGCCAGAGCACGACGCTGGCGAGAAGCGAGGCCGTCACCAGCAGGAAGGCGAGGCCGCGGACGGTATGGCCCATCATCACGTGCCCGGCTCCGGAGAGCACCGCCAGGGCCCGCGCCGTCAGATGGCGGCGGCGATGGTACGCCTCGATGGCGTATTCCTTCCGCGCCCGCTCCTGCGCGTCGACGCCACTGCGGCGGATGAACACGTTCACGCATTGGGCGCAAAGCGCTTCCGCGGGCCGCGCATCGGAATCGCAGCGTTTGCAGACTTCGCGACCGCAGCGGTCGCAGCGGCCGCTCGGGCGGATCCGGTTGCGCAAGAAGTGCAGCGTCAGCACCAGGATGGCCGTGAGGATCGGCATCGCCGTGGCCATCGCGGCCGGCAGGCTGCCGGCGAGCTGGGCGCGGACCTCGTCGCTCACCGCGTCAGCGCCCCGCTCCTGGACCTCGATCAGCGGCTCGAGCTGGGAACTGTCGAGCGGCACGTCCATCACGAACTTGTTCGACTTGCGGTTCGCCTGCAGTTGCCCGCCGGTGAACGCATCGACGCCCGCGCGGTCCAGCTGCAGGGCGCGGGTCTGCTCGGCCTGGACCTTCTCCAGCGTATCCACGCCGCCCATGGCGAGCGCGCGGCTGACGTTGAAATGAGGCGCGGCCAGGCTCTCGTTGAGATCGATCGCCTGCTGATACTGCGCGATGGCCTTCGCCGTCTCGCCTTGCAACAGATAGACGTTGCCGAGGTTGTTGCGCAGGGCCGACAGGCCCGCGGAGCTGGAGCCCGGTACTTGTAGTCCTCGCAGGTAGAGCTTCTCGGCCGTGGCGAGGTCGCCGTCGCGCTTCGCCTTGCGCGCGAGCGCGAAGGCGACGGGCAGCTCGGTGGTGGACTCGAACCGCTTCTGCAGCCGGGCCACCTCGGGACCCGTGCCCTCGCCATGCTCGACCAGCCAGACGTCGACGGCGGGGCCGGAGAACATCGCGGTCCGCCCGATCTCCTCGGCGGCCCAGGGCGACAGCGCGAGGGCGACGAGGAGCGAGATGGAGATGGCCACTTCGGCCGTGCTCGCATAGAGCGCGCAGGCGATGAGCGAGGTGAAGAGGAGCGGCACTGGCCCCATCTGCAGCAGGACGGGCGAGAGCAGGAGGACCGCCGCCAGCATGCGCGCCTGCCACCCGCGGGTGCCACCCGGAACCAGATGGCGGACGTCGTGCGCGTAGAGGTTCGCGTGCCGCAGCAGCAGGACGACGATGAACGCGAACGCCGCCACCAGGCCGCCGATGAACACGACCGTGAGCAGGTTGGCGAGCACGGCGCGCGAGATGCGGGGATCCGCCATCGCCGCGTTCGCAGCGGCGCCGAGCTGCGCGAAGATGGAATTGATCGAGGTCGGACTATCCGCGAACAGCGCGCGGGCGAGGCAGGCGCGCGCCGCCGGAAGCGCCGGAGCCAGCTCGACCGCGAGCCTGCATCTCTGCAGCGCCACGGCGGAGGAACCGTTGGCGAGGGCAGCCTCGCTCTCTCGCACCAGCGCCGCGCCCACCGAGAAGAGGTTTTCGATGGCGAGATCGTCCTTGAGGGCCCGGACGCGCTGCTCCTCGTCGTCGGCGCGCCGGTCGTCGCGCTCGCGGACGAACTCGCGGCGCGCCGCCCAGTGCACCTGGACGTCGGGGCTCCTTCCAGACGGCATCAATACGGCGCGGTTGGTGACCGGCAGCATCACCGCGGCGGAAACGGGAGCGGCGGCGGCGGCAACCGGCAGCGGAGGGGCAGGAATCTCCTCGGCGAGCACCGGCCAGTGTGCGAGGAGAGCCGCGGCACAGACGCCCAGCACGATGCGCGCGCGCAGCGAAAACCCCCTCGAAGTCACCCGGTCATCCTAGACGGGCGGCGCTCGGCACAGCAAGGAATCCGTCCGGAAATCCGGGGCGTGGATGTGGTATGCCGCCGCCCATGTCCGAACCCGAGAAGGCCGTGCGGCGGCTGCTCGACATCATGGATCGGCTGCGCGATCCAGGCGGTTGTCCCTGGGACCGCGAGCAGACGCTGCGCACGCTGACACCCTACCTGCTCGAAGAGGCGCACGAGCTGATCGAGGCCATCGAAGCGGGAGACGTCGCGCACCACAAGGAGGAACTGGGCGATCTGCTCTTCCAGGTCGTCTTCCAGGCCCGGATCGCGCGCGAGGAAGGGAAGTTCGACTTCGCCCAGGTATGTGAGGTGATCTCCGACAAGCTCATCCGTCGCCACCCACATGTGTTCGGCGACGTCGCCGTCTCGGGTTCGGGCGAAGTGGTCCGCAACTGGGAGCGGATCAAGGCAGAGGAGCGAACGCAGAAGGGGCAGGCGCCGCGATCGGCGATCGGGGGCGTTCCCGCATCGTTGCCGGCCCTCGTGCGCGCGGAGAGGCTGACGGAGAAAGCCGGCGCAGTGGGCTTCGACTGGCCCGACGCGAAGTCAGTGCTCGGCAAGGTCCGCGAAGAGCTCGACGAATTGGCCGAGGCGATGGATGCCGGCTCGCGCGAGCGCGTCGAGCACGAGATCGGCGACCTGCTGTTTGCGGTGGCCAATCTCGGCAGGTGGGTGAAAGCGCACCCGGAGGAAGCGCTGCGGGGGACGCTGCGGCGATTCGAATCGCGTTTCCACCATGTCGAGCGCAGGCTCGCAGAGCGCGGGAAGTCGCCGCGCGATTCGACGCTGGCCGAGATGGATGCCCTCTGGGATGAGGCCAAGCAGCGCGAAAAGGCGGCCGATTGACGCACCCTCCCGACCCTTGCCCACAATTTCCAGCGCGCCTGTGGACAAGTTGTGGATTCAGCCCTCGTCGAGGAAAAAAAATCATTTCCTGGGCGCCGAAAGGAGAAAATGTCGCAGGGCGCGAACTGGAAAAGCGCCTGAACCGGCGCGCGGTTCGGCCAAATCGAGAGCCACGCGGCAGCATCGGTGACAACCCTGATTCAGCGTATAAGGGTTCCGGACACGGTGGTGGAAAACCTGTGGCCCCTGTCGAGATTTCCCTTTGCCGCCCCGCGTTGACAGCCTCGGTCGCGGGTGCTATCTGCGGTCGCTCTTTCGCGGCGGACATTTTTTAATTTTTGTATGGAGCCATCGTGGCGAATACCCGCTCGGCAGAGAAGCAGAACCGGCAGGCGCAGAAGCACCGCATCCGCAACGCTCACGTGCTGTCGACGCTGAGGACCAGCGTCCGGAAGTTCCGCGAGGCGGCTGCGGCGGGCGATCCGGACAAGAGCAGGCAGGAGCTCGCGTCGGCCGTGCGCCAGATCGCCAAGGCCGCCTCCAAGGGCGTGATCCACAAGGCGCAGGCGTCCCGCCGCATCTCCCGTCTGACCAAGGCGGCGTCCCAGGTGGCGCCCCCGGCCAAGTGATTCAGCGCGCGAAACGCTCGGTGACCTCGTAACGCTCGATTGCCTCGATGGCGAGCGCCCGCGCCAGCCGCCGCAGGGCAGCGCGACGGTTCGCCTCCGTTCCCAGGACGTCCACTCCCGTCAGGAAGTCCTCGCCGCCCGAGACGGTGTCCGCGAAGTCTCCCGCCTGCACCCGCAGCTGCGCGTCCAGCCGATAGGACGTTGCGCCGCCCTCCGCGCCTGCGCCGCTGGGGAACGAGCGCAGCATGAGCAGCTCGGCGGCGAGCTCGGGCGAGCCCGATCCGTCTGGCGCCAGGCGGCCGCGGCCCGCCAGCTCGCGGCGCAGCTCGGCGGCGAAGATGCCGCCTGCCTCGGCTTGAGCGGTTGCGTTCCGGACCGCCGCGACACGCAGCGCCGGCGGGGCCCGTCCGCGCACCGGGGCGTAGCCGCATCCGAGCACCGCGAGCACCAGGAACCTAGGCCACGACAAAGTTCACCAACCGCTTGGGGATGACCACCACCCTCTTGATCGTCTTTCCCTGCAGCCAGCCCGCCACCTTGGGGTCCCGGGCGGCGGTCTCGCGGATTTCGGCATCGTCGGCGCTCGCCGCTACCTGCACTTCGCCACGGAGCTTGCCGTTGACCTGCACCGCGATCTGGTACGCGTCCTCGATCACCAGCGCCGGATCGGCATCGGGCCAATGCAGGAGCGCCAGCTCTTCCCTGCGCCCGAGCTCGCGCCACAGCTCCTCGGCGATGTGCGGCGCGAAGGGCGAGAGCAGCTGCACCAGGACTTCCAGGCACTCGCGCAAGGAGGCGGCGTCGCCGCTCCAGTCGGAAGCCGCGTTCGACAGCTCCATCAGGGAGGAGATCGCCGTATTGAATTGAAGGCGCTCGAGCTGCTGCGTGACCCGGAGGATGGTCTTGTGCGTGCGGCGGCGCAGCTCGTCCACGGCCCCGTTCGCCTTCGCTCCCGCGATCTTCGGCAGGCTCGCCTGGACCAACCGCCAGACGCGGCCGAGGAACCGATGCTGCCCTTGCACCTGCTCGTCCGACCAGTCCACGTCCTTCTCCGCCGGCGCAGCGAAGAGGATGAACAGCCGGGCGGTGTCCGCGCCGAACTCGTCGATGATCTCGCGCGGGGAGACGACGTTGCCCTTGCTCTTGGACATCTTCTCGCCGTCGCGGCCCTTGACGATCCCCTGGGTGACGAGCTTCTGGGCCGGCTCGTCGATGGCGCACAACCCCAGCTCCTGCATCACCTTGGTCCAGAAGCGGAAGTAGAGCAGGTGCAGGACGGCATGCTCCGGGCCGCCGACGTACACGTCGATGGGCAACCAGCGATCGGCCTTCTCGCGCGAGAAGGGCTCGCGGGAATTGTGGGGATCCAGGTACCGGGCCCAGTACCAGCTCGAGTCCACGAAGGTGTCCATGGTCTCGGCCTCGCGGCGCGCCGGGCCGCCGCAGATCGGGCACTTCGTGTTCACCCAGGATGCGACCTTGGCGAGCGGCGGCTCGCCCTCGCCGGTCAGCACCTCCTTGACGTCGATCTCGGGCAACGTGACCGGAAGCTGCGAGTCGGGCACCGGGATGCCCTTCCCCTCCGGATCGTCCTTCGGACAGTAGATGATGGGGATCGGCGTCCCCCAGTAGCGCTGGCGCGAGACGCCCCAGTCGCGCAGGTGGTAATTGACCGCCGGCTTCCCGATGCCGCGCCGCTGCGCTTCGGCGGCGATGGCGAGCCGAGCCTGCTCGGAGGGCATGCCGGAAAACTCGCCGGAATCGAAGAGGACGCCGTAATCCGTGTACGCCCGATCCTTCGGGAGGTCGGAGTCGTCGGCCGGGCGTACCGTCGGGATGATGGGTAGCCCGTATTTCGCGGCGAATTCATGATCGCGCTGATCGTGCCCCGGCACCGCCATCACCGCGCCGGTGCCGTAGCTGGAGAGGACGAAGTTCGCCACCCACACCGGGATCTCCTTGCCGGTGAACGGGTTCTTCACCCGGATGCCGGTGTCGATCCCTTCCTTCTCCGCGGCCTGCGCGCCTTCGCCAACCTCCTTGGAGGCGCGCCTCACCTTCTCCGCGAACGCCGACAGCTCGGCTTTCTTCGCCGCGGGGGCGAGCTCGGCCACCAAGGGGTGATCGGGCGCCGCCGCGACATACGTCGCGCCGTAGATGGTGTCGGCGCGGGTGGTGAAGACCCGGAAGGCCTTCTTCCGCGCTCCCTTGACGGCGAAATCGATCTCCAGACCGTCCGAGCGGCCGATCCAGTTCCGCTGCATCGCGACGACGCGCTCCGGCCAGTCGATGCGGTTGAGGCCGTCGAGCAGCTTGTCCGCGTAGGCGGTGATGCGGAATGCCCACTCGGGAATCTCGCGCTCGACCACCAGCGTCCCGCATCGCCAGCAGCGGCCCTCTTCGACCTGCTCGTTGGCGAGGACCGTATTGTCGAACGGGCAGAAGTTGACCTTGGCACGCCGGCGGTAGGCGATGCCCCGCTCGAGCATGCGGAGGAAGAACCACTGGTTCCAGCGGTAGTACTCGGGATCGGAAGTGGTGATCTCGGTCGACCAATCCACCGAGATGCCCAGCGAGATCACGTCTTCCTTGAAGGAGGCGATGTTGCGCGGGGTGCGCTCCGCCGGGTGGACGCCCTCCTTGATGGCGGCGTTTTCTGCAGGGAGCCCGAAAGCATCCCAACCGAAGGGATGGAAGACGTCGAATCCACGCTTGCGCGCATAGCGGGCGAGCACGTCGGTGATCGAGTACACGCGGGCGTGGCCCATGTGCATCTCGCCCGACGGATACGGCAGCATCGCGAGCACGTACTTCTTCGCGGCGCCCGGCCGGGTACCGGCGCGGAACAGGTCCTTCTTTGCCCAGTGATCCTGCCATCGTGGCTCGATCGACTTCGCGTCGTACCGGTCCTGCACTTTGAGGTTCTCCTTGCGAGGGCGGCGCATTCTAGCGCGGTGCGCCAGATCGCGGGGGTTCGAGTGCGGAAAGGGTCGTCGAATGGACCAGCAGCCAGGCGAACGCCATGCAAGGAGCGCCGCGTGCTCGACGCGCGCCCATGCTGGCAATAGTATCCGCGCTCCCCATGGACCGTCAGGTGTACATCCGCGACATCGCCGCCGAGGACGGCCGCGAAGCGCTGCTGCGGGGCTGGCTCTACGGCAAGCGCTCCAGCGGCAAGCTGCACTTCCTGCAGGTCCGCGACGGCACCGGCCTGATCCAGTGCGTGCTGTCGAAGAAGGACGTCCCCGAAGCGGCCTTTGCCGCCGCCGACAAGGCGCCGCAGGAGGCATCGGTGGAGGTGCGGGGCAAGGTGGCGAAGGATCCGCGCAGCCCCATCGGCTACGAGCTGCACGTCACCGATTTTCGCGTCCTGCAGGGCGAGGCGGGGTACCCCATCCAGCCGAAGGAGCACGGCGTCGGGTTCCTGCAGGAGCAGCGGCACCTCTGGCTCCGCTCGTCGCGGCAGCGGCTGATCCTCGCCGTGCGCCACAGCATCATCAAGGCGATCCGCGATTACTTCGACAGCCGCGGGTTCACGCTCGTGGACGCGCCGATCCTCACGCCCGCCGCGTGCGAGGGCACGTCCACGCTGTTCGAGGTGCCGTACTTCGATCTGGGCAAGGCGTTCCTGACCCAGTCCGGACAGCTGTACGGCGAAGCCGCGGCGATGGCCGTGGGGAAGGCCTACGTCTTCGGCCCCACGTTCCGTGCGGAGAAAAGCAAGACGCGAAGGCACCTGACGGAGTTCTGGATGGTCGAGCCGGAGGTCGCGTACCTGGACCTCGACGGCGACATGGACCTGGCCGAGGACTTCATCGTCGAGATCGTGCGGGCGGTGGTGGCCAGCCACGAGCAGGAGCTGAAGTCCATCCTCGAGCGGGACGTCGAGGCGCTCAAGCGGGTGTGCAAACCGTTCCCCCGCATCACCTATACGGAAGCCATTGAGTATATTCAGAAGACGGGCCATCCGATCAAGTGGGGCGACGATCTCGGCGGCGACGAGGAGACCATCCTCTGCAAGCAGTTCGATCGGCCGGTGATGGTGCACCGCTATCCGGCGGAGATGAAGGCGTTCTATTTCAAGAAGGATCCGAAAGATCCCAAGGTCGCGCTCGGCGTCGACGTCCTCGCGCCGGAGGGCTACGGGGAGATCGTCGGCGGCGGGCAGCGCGAGGACGACTACGCCACGCTGAAGGCGGAGATCGAGAAGCACAACCTGCCGCTGGACGCGTTCCAGTGGTACCTCGATCTGCGCAAGTACGGCAGCGTGCCGCACGCGGGATTCGGTCTCGGCGTAGAGCGGACGGTGGCCTGGATCTGCGGCCTGCATCACGTCCGCGAGACCATTCCGTTCCCCCGGATGATGGAGCGGCTCACGCCTTGAAGCTGCTCGTCGGGCTGTTTGCCCTGATGCTGGCGATCGGCCTTGCGACTCTCGTCCTCTGGCACCGCTCCCCCGAACCCGAACCCTGCGAATCGCGGGAACTCACCCACTCCCGTTCCCCGGACGACCGCTCCGAAGCGGACGTCTTCGAACTCCACTGCGGCCCCTCCGTCACCACCCACGTCGCCTTGCGCTCATCGATGTCCGCCCCGAGGTCCCGCGCCGACATCTTCGTCGCCGAAGGCCCCCTCCCCGTGCGCGTCACCTGGACCGGTCCCCGCGAGCTTCTCGTGCAATCTTCATCAGCCCATGTGGTCGTCGCCGAAACTCGCTGGCGCGACGTGAGCATCCAGCTCCGCCCTGAGCGCTAAAGAGAAGCGGTTGATCCGAAGCCTCTCCGCCCGTTCACTTCTTCTTCTTCTTGAACACGTTCTGCTTCGGCTCCGCCGGCACGTACCTCTGCGGCGGAGGCGGCACCGGCTTTCTGCCCGGCCGCGTCGGGGTCGCCGGCGGCGGCTCGGACTCGATCGCCGGCGCGATGACCGGCTCCGCCGCAACCGGCACCGGCGGCGCCGGCGCCTGCACCTTCACGGTGCGCTGCTCGACCCGGGCCTGCCCGCGCGCCACCTTCGAGAGCGCGGCGATCATCTTCTGCGGCTCGGGCGCGAACACCACCGTGCGGCCCGATCCCTGCAGCTCGTCGATCAACGTCCGGACGCCGACCTCGGGCGACAACCGCGGGGGCAGCTGAAGGGCGGCGTCGCGCACGCCGGCATGCGCCAGCTTGCGCAGCGCTTCCGCGACGTGTCCCTGAAGCTGGTCGTCGTTCTGGCCCGAGGGGCCGATCCCGAACAGGAACATCTTCCGGAACGCGAGCCGCGGCCCCGGCGAGGTGAGCACCGCCTCGCCCGCCTCGCCGGTCAGCTGTCCGCCGCGCACCAGGCGCGACAGCCGCGCGGTGAGCCGCCAATCGACCAGTCCGGCGAGGCCGGTGAGCGGCCGCTCGTCGGAAGCCACGAACAGGCAGAGCGACTCCGCCGCCGCCTGATCGATCGCATCGAGGGTCAGGGGAAAGAAGGTGAGATCCATCAGCGCTTGTCGTCCAGCTTGGGGGTTGCGTTGGGCAAGTCCATGTGCGCGATCCGATCGAGCACTCCGTTGACGAACGCGGAGGACTCCTCGGAGCCGAACTTCTTCCCCAACTCGATCGCCTCGTTGAGCGTCACCCGGATGGGAACGTCGGCGCGCCGCAGGATCTCGTACACGGCCAGCCGCAGGATGTTGCGGTCGACGCGGGCCATCCGGTCGAGCTTCCAGTGCGTGCTGCTGGTCTGGATGAGCGCGTCGATCTGTGGTTTCTCCGATTGCACCCCGCGGACCAGCTCGTCCGCGAACCGCCCGGTCGCCTCGTCCGCCTCCTCGAAGTGGGCGAGCACTCCGCGCAGCGCATCGCGCGGATCGCCTCCGCTCAGGTCGAGCTGGTAGAGGGCCTGCAAGGCGCACTCGCGGGCTTT
>MNFJ01000157.1 GCA_001918155.1 Deltaproteobacteria bacterium 13_1_40CM_4_68_19 | reverse complement strand
CGCGTGCGCTCGCTGCAACTCGAGCCGGCGGCGATGATCGCGCTCGGAGAAGGGGCGGGATGGGACGTCTATATCCGCTTCGAGGGATTCCGCTCCGGCGTGCGGGCGCAGCGCGAGAAGCTGCGCGAGCTCGAGGAGGCCGAGTGGCCGGGGCACGCGGAAGGTGCGGTGCGGCTCCGTTTCGGCGGGCTCCCGACGCACGCGGCCCAGGTGGCGAAGGCGCTGGCTCCGCTGCGGGCGCGCCTGGAATGGTTGCCGACGCTCGGGCTCGGTTTTGCTTCCTGCGCGGCCGTCGAGGCCGAAGCGCTGCACCGCGCCAGGCGCGAGCTGACGGCGCTCGGCGGATGGCTGACCGGCCCGGGCGATTGGGGGCCCGCACCCGCCTCGCTCGCGGTGCACCGCTCGGTGAAGAGGCAGCTCGACCCGGAAGAACTGCTTGCGCCCGGAAGATTCGTCGTATGACGGCGCCGCAGCGGGAGCTGATCGACGACTGCGTCCATTGCGGCTTCTGCCTGCCGCACTGCCCGACGTACCTGAACTGGGGAGAGGAGATGGACTCGCCGCGCGGCCGCATCGATCTGATGCGCGGGCTGCGGACCGGGCAGATGCCGATGACGCCGACCGTGGCCGAGCACTTCGACCGCTGCCTGGGCTGCATGGCGTGCGTGACCGCATGCCCGTCGGGCGTCCGGTACGACGTGCTGATCGAGGAGACGCGCGCGTACGTGGAGCGGAAGTACCGGCGGGGATTCCGGGATCGGCTGCACCGCGGGATGATCTTCCAGGTCTTCCCGTATCCCCGTCGGCTGCGGGCGATGGCGGCGCTCCTGCTGGTGTACGTCTGGACGGGGATGCGATGGCTGGTCCGCCACAGCGGGATGCTGAAGCTCTTTCCGCCCCGCATGCGTCAGCTCGAGGAGCTGCAACCTCCTGTGACCTTGGGGAGCGTCTTCTCGCGGCTGCCGGCGCGGGTGGCGGCGGCGGGAGAGAGGCGGATGGGAGTCGCGCTGGTGGCCGGATGCGTGCAGCGCATCTTCAATCCCGCTGTGAACGAGGCGACGATCCGCGTGCTCGCGGCCGAAGGATGCGAAGTGATCATTCCTCGCGGGCAGGGTTGCTGCGGAGCGCTCTCCATGCACGCGGGCCGCGAGGACGAGTCGCTGCGATTCGCCCGGGACTTGATCGAGCGCTTCTCGGGCGAGCCCGTCGATGCGGTGGTGATCAACGCGGCCGGCTGCGGCTCGCACCTCAAGGATTATGCGCGCCTGTTTCCCCACGATGCGCGGGCGCGGGCGTTCGCCGCCAAGGTGCGGGACGTCAACGAGCTCCTGGCCGTGCTGCCGCCGCGCGCTCCTCGCCGTCCCCTCCAGGTCCGCATCGCCATGCACGACGCCTGCCACCTGGTGCACGCCCAGCGCATCAAGGCGCAGCCCCGCAAGCTCCTCGGCGCCATCCCGGGAGTCACGCTGGTCGAGGTGCCCGACAGCGAGCAGTGCTGCGGGAGCGCGGGGATCTACAACCTGGTGCAGCCGCAGAGCGCGGAGCAGATCGGGCAGCGCAAGGTCGACAACGTGCTCTCGACGCGGGCGGACCTCCTGGCCAGCGCCAACCCCGGTTGCACCCTGCAGATCCAGAAGATCCTGCGCGATCGCGGCAAACGGCTGCCGGCGGCGCATCCGATCGAGATCCTCGACGCGTCGATCAGCGGAACGCCACTTCCGTCGTGACGGCGATCTGCGGGTGGATCGACCGGTAGACCGGGCAGTTCTGCGCGTAGAACCCGTGCACGCGCTGCGCCGTCTCCCGCTGCTCCGGAGCGCACTCCAGAGACAACTTCACGTGGATGCGCCGGATCACCAGTGTGCTGCCTTCCAACTCCACCTCGCCTTCGGCCTCCGCGGACAGCTTCCCGGCGGATGCGGGGATCTGACGCGCCTCCAGCGCGCCTCCGTAGGTCCCGACGAGTCAACCGGCCGCGGCGGCCACCAGATAGTCGAGCGTCGTGGCGTGGGGCTCGTATGTGCCCTCTTTGGCGCCATAGTGGGCGGCCACGGCACCGTGCGTGCCGAACTTCACCGGCGCCGGCTCCACGGGAAGCCACGCGTGCCGCAGCGACCCCTTGATGCGCTCGACCCGGACCTTCGATCGGTATGCGACTTCGGCCATGCGACCTCCTGAGCCCTGTGCAATAATGCCTGCAATGGACGCCGTCGAGGTGGAATCGCGGGAGCGGGTGCACATCCGGATGCGCGAGAGCGCATCGACCCTGGCTGCATGGCGCGTCTCACTCCGTGCGCCGCGAGGCGCCATCGTTCTCGCGGAAGCGGGCGGGAAGTCCTGGTACCGGGGAGAAGGCGACCTGCTCGGAGTCCCCCAGGAGAAGCTGGCGGAGCTGTGGAAGGCGGCCCTCTCGACCGACAGCGAGCCGGAGCTGCCGCAGTACGGATGAGAGCGGCGGCGCCCGCGACTCGCACATCACCGGGCTGGCCTTGACATAGTCAACCATCTGGTTGAATATTAGCCGGTCATGAGTGCCGCCGCCCTGGACCGCTCCTTCGCCGCGCTCTCCGACCCGACCCGGCGGGCCATCGTCAGCCGACTCGCCGGGGGGCCCGCCCGGGTCACAGACGTAGCGGCGCGGTTTCCGATTTCGCTGAACGCCGTCTCCAAGCACCTGAAGGTCCTCGAGCGCGCAGGCCTCGTGCGGAGGCGCCGGGCCGGCCGCGAGCACCACCTCGAGCTGCGGGCCGCGCCACTCCGTGAGATCGCCCGGTGGACCTCGCGCTACGAGCGGTTCTGGAACGAGAAGCTGGATGCCCTGGACGCATTCCTGGAAGAGGAGGACTGACATGCCGAAGACCGTCACCCTCACCCGTCAACTCAAGGCCCCTGCGGAGCGCGTGTTCCGCGCGTGGACCGATCCCGCGGACGTGAAGCGCTGGTTCAAGCCTACCCGCCTGATCATGGACGCCAAGGTGGACGGCCTCTGGCACTCGGAAGTGGAATGGCAGGGCAAGCGCTGGCCCCACTACGGACGGTTCACTCGCCTGGAGCGCCCCCGTCTGTTCGAGCAGACATGGATGTCCGAGGCCACGCATGGCCTCGAGAGCGTCGTGCGCGTGGAACTGGAGGCCAAGGGCGGCGGCACCGAAGTCAGGTTGACCCATTCCGGACTGCCCGACGACGAGGCCGAGAACCACCGCCGGCGAAGAAGGCTTACGCTCCGGTGCCGTCTGCTGCGGTGCCGTCTGCTGCGGTGCCGTCTGCTGTCGCGGCTTCTGCATCAGACCCTTCCGCTTCAAGTGCCGCTCCAGCACCAGATCCAGTCCCGTCTCCAGAATATCCTCCGCCGTTGCCAGTGGATGCGAATGGGAAAGCGCGGCCCGCGCGGCCTCCAGCTTCTCCAGGAAGCGCCGGGAAACGGTGATGTGGAGCCGGGACAGTTCCGCCGTGAGCGGTTCGGCCGCATCGCGTCGGGCAGGTTTGGGATGCAGCGAAGGCGCAGGCGCGTTCAGTTCAACCGGTTGAACCAGCGGCGGGGCCGATGGGCCGAGAGCGGCCGCCTCAGACAGCGGGGACGCAGATACCGCATAGGCGGCGGAGGCCGGGCGGACCGCAGTGATGACGTCGCGGTGCGGCGCAGCGGTGGCTGGCTGGATGGCCGCCGCCACGGCCATCGCCTCCCGCTTCGATCGTTGGAAGAACCTCGGGAGCATCTCGCGCCGGTTTTGCGGCGTCAGCACCTTCGCGAGGTGGGTGATGCTCGTGATGCACAAGCGGCCGTCGCGGAGAGGCTCGACGATCTCCGGAAACCGCTGCACGAGCTTCGCCGCGGTCTTCCGGTAGTGCGCGGCGCCCTTGGAGAGGCCGAGCTCGCGGTGCAGGAAGTAGAAGAGGCTGGAATACCCGAGCTCCACCCAGGCCCGGCGCCGGTCGAAATCCGCGAGAGCAACGAGGAAGTCCGCCATGGCGCCGTGCTCGACGCGGAGGAGATCGGCGAGGCGTCCGGCGAGAATGCGTGCGTTCGTCATGCGCGAACGTTCGCACGCCGGTCTGACATCCACGACTCTAGCGCAGCGCTACAGCCCCGCCAGCCCCGGCTCCATCCGCACGTACCCGTGCTCCGTCGCCCACAGATCCATCGACAGCGACACCAGGTCGTCGATCTCCGGCACGCGCCGCGCGTCCAGGCTGAGGTCGATCGACTTCACGTAAGTCTTGCAGCTCTCGCACGCCTCGATCCGCACGCCGGCATGCGGCGGGGCCGTGAAGAACGGCAATTTCTCCGGATCCTCCTCCCCGCAGGCGGGGCAGCGGATGCGGCCCACCTGCCAGACGAAGGCGCAGAGGGCGCAATGGAGCATGCGCATCGCGCCCTCGCCGGTGCCCGGGCCCGGAGGGATCCGGCGCGACGAGATCCATGCGCCGCTGCCGCAGAACACGCAGGTGCCGGAAACGCCGCGCCCCGGCGACTGCCCGGTCTCCCGCAGCATCCGGGCGTACGGCTGGAGCGCGGCGCGCGCCAGATAGTCGAACTCGCCCGCGTCCCAGTACGCGCGCAGCCGCGCGTCGAACCCGCCGGCCAGCGCCGCGCGGGCTTCCGCCGCCAGCTCCGGCGGTCCGCTGCGCGCGCAATACTCGAGCAGTGGCCGGGCCGCGGTAGCGACGCCCGCGAGGTCCGCGGGGCGCAAGAACGCCTGCGCCTTCAAGAGCCCCGCAGCAAACCGCAGCAGCTCGCCCGCCCCCGGGTTCTGCTGCGCGAGCTGCTTGGCCCGCTGCTCAGCGTCGATCACCCGTCACTTCCCGGTACCAGCGCGGGTGGTGCAGCTTCGCCCACGCCCGGGTCACCGTCCCTCGCGTCATCGAATGGAACGTCCCCGGCTCGGCCGCGGTGCCCAAGTAGATGTGGGCGACGATCGCCGCGAAGAAGCCGATGAAGCAGATGTCGTGGAGGAGGATGGAGATCGAGCGCAGCGCCTGGTTGAAGTAGGTGGGCCACCAGAGCACGATCCCGGAAAGCAGGATGACGACCCCCGTCACCACCACCATCCAGAAGAAGAACTTCTGCCCCGCGTTGTACTTGCCGACTTCGGGGTCCTCCCGGTCCGCGAACTTCAGGTACTCGAGCACGTTGAATTTGCGATCGGCTTTGTCGAACACCATGTCCTTCAGCCAGACCACGGCCATCACCGCGGCGGCCGCCGCGAACGCCACGCCGAGCCAGGCGTGCAGCCAGCGGCAGACGGAGAGGCCGCCGAAGAAGTACGCCATCCAGCCGAACACCGGCGACCAGATCGGCATGCCGGTGAACAGGGAGCCGAAGAAGAACACGGCGACCACCCAGTGGATCACCCGGGAGGCCAGACGATGCCGGACGATCTCGTCGCCGATCACCACGTCCTCCCGGCCCCGGGCCACCTGGATGGCGGTGGGTCCCGCGACCGGCGTCGCTCCGGGGATGCGGAGCTCGCTCATACCTCACCCCCGCTCTCCTTCGAGGTGTCCTTCGGCTTCTTCGGCCCGAACGCCATGAAGTGACCGATGGCGCCGAACACCGCGGCCGCCATGGCGATGAAGCCGATGGGGTGGATCACGCGCTTCCAGACGCTGACGGTGGTCGGCACTGTCGGGTCCTTCGGCAGCCCGTACCACTCCGGATGGTCGCCATGCTTCAGCACGGTGATGACCCCGGTGCCACCGACGCCTTGCGGATCGTAGTAGGCGGCCTGCGCGAACCCGTCCGCCTGCAACTGATCGACGCGGTGCTTCGCCAGCTCCACCAGCGACGCCTTGTCGCCGAACTGCAGGCACCCCGTGGGGCAGGCCTTGATGCACGCCGGCTCCAGGCCCACGGAGACCCGGTCCACGCAGAGCGTGCACTTGGCCATCTTGTTGGTGCCTTGCGCGTACCGCGGCACGTCGAAGGGGCAGCCGGTCTCGCACAGCCCGCAGCCGATGCACCGCTCGGGGTCGACGTCGACGATCCCGTTCACGTACTGCACGATGGCCCCGGGCGCCGGACACGCCTCGAGACACCCCGGCTCGTCGCAGTGCATGCACTGGTCCTTGCGCATCAGCCACTGCAACCCGTGCTCCGGCGTCTCCACCTCCCGGAACTTGATCAGGTTCCAGAAGTTGGCCGTCATCGTCGGCAGCGTCTGGTAGGTGCCGGTCTGCGCGGTATGCGCGTTCGGCAGGTCGTTCCACTCCTGGCAGGCGACCTCGCACGCCTTGCACCCGATGCAGATGGTCGTGTCGATGTACTTCGCCACCGTCGGCATCTTGCGCAGCCCGGTGCCGCCACCCCGGAGGCTCGCCGATGAGCGCCTGATCTCGAGTCCTTGGAGTGCCATCAGACGTTCTCCCCGGTGGCTTTCTCCACCTGCACGAGGAAGGTCTTGAACTCAGGGGTCCAGGTGTTCGGGTCCATGGCGCTCGGCGTCAGCATGTTCGCGAGCGGCCCCGCGTGCCGCTTGTCTCCTGCGTATCCCCAGTGGATGGGCAGGCCGATCTGCCACACCTTCTTGCCTCCCACGGTGTAGGCCACCAGCCGCTTGGTGACGATCGCCGGCCCGACCACGCTGCCGCGCGCGGAAGTGACCTTGATCTTGCTGCCGTTGGAGATGCCCTTCTCCTTCGCGAACTCCTCCGGCACCTCGAAGAAGAACCCCGGCTGCACCTCGTTGAGCCGGCCGTTGACCTGGTGCTTGGTCCAGTAGTGGAAGTGCTCGGTCAGCCGGTACGTGGTGCAGACCACCGGGAACTGATCGCGCCCGCCATACTTGTCCTTGTCGGTGGAGAACTTCTTCGCCACCGGGTTGGACGTCACCTTCGCGTGCAGCGGATTGTCGATCGGCGCCTCGATCGCCTCGTAGTGCTCGGGGAAGGGGCCGTCATTGAGCACCGGCGAGTAGAGCCGGCCCACGCCCTCGGGCAGCATGATGAACGCCCCGAACTGTCCCGGCGGAGAGTCGGGCTTGATGTCCGGAACGTCGCCCACCCACTTCTCGCCGTTCCAGACGATCCCTGGGCGCGCAGGATCCCAAGGCTTTCCGTCCTTGTCGGCGGAGGCGCGGTTGTACATGACACGCCGGTTCGCCGGCCAGGAGAACGCCCACTCGTGGAACATCCCCAGGCCCATCGGATCGGCGTTGTTGCGCCGCTGCGTCAGGTTGCCCGCGCTCGGGTAGCACCCTGAATGCAGCCAGTTGCCGCACAGGGTGCTGCCGTCGTCCTGCAGCTGGGCAAACCCGTCCAGCTGGTCGCCCTTCTTCTTGATGATCTTGGTTGGATCCTTCGGATCCTTGATGTCGTCGAGCGCCTTGCCGTTGATCTCCTTCAACACCTCGGCCAGGTCCGGCGCATACGGATTGGTGTAGCTCCAGTCGATCGAGAGCGCCGCCTCCGGCAACGCCCCCCCTTCCTTGCGGTAGAGATCGCGCACCGCGAGGAAGATGCGGGCCAGCACCTCCTGATCGCTCTTCGCCTCGCCGGGCGGATCGATCGCCTTCCACTTCCACTGGATCCAGCGCGAGGAGTTCGTGAAGCAGCCGTCCTTCTCCGCGAAGTTCGCGGCGGGCAGCTGGTACACGGTGGTCTGGATGTCCTTCGGATCGGCGCCCCCGTACTCCTTGGGCGCCTTCCAGAAGATCGCCGTCTCGTTCTCGAAGTTCTCCACCATCACCAGCCACTTCAGCTTCGAGAGCGCCGCGACCATCTTCGGCGAGTTCGGACCGGTGCCCACCGGGTTCATTCCGAACGAAACGAGGCCTTCCGGTCCGGGCTCCTTGCCGCCCGCGCGGGTCGAGGAGCCGCGGTACATGTCGTCGAAGAGGTACATCCAGGAGTAGTTGCCGTCGACCTTCGGCATCAGCGAATAGTTGTAGTCGTTCTCCTTGGTCGCGGTCCTCCCGTAGTACGCCTTGAGCAGGCTGACCATGAACTTGGGGTAGTTCTGCCAGTAGTTCATGGATGCCCAGGCCTGCTTGTTGAGCGTCGTGGGCGGACCCTTCTCCAGGTACTCCGCCAGGGTCTGGACCGCCCCCGACGGGGTCTTCAGATATCCCGGCAGGATCTCGAACGTGCCGCCCATGTCGGTGGCGCCCTGGATGTTCGAGTGCCCGCGCAAGGCGTTCACTCCGCCGCCAGGCCGTCCCACGTTGCCGAGCAAGAGCTGCAGCATCGCCGCGGCGCGGATGATCTGTACGCCCGTCGAGTGCTGCGTCCAGCCCAGCGCGTAGAGGATGGTGCCCGCCTTCTGCGCGTTGCCGGTCGAGGTCACGATTTCCGCGACCTTGAGGAACTGCTCCTTGGGCGTGCCGCAGATCTGCTCCACCATCTCGGGCGTGTAGCGATCGACGTGCTTCTTCAGCAGTTGGAAGACGCAGCGCGGGTTCTCCAGGGTCTCGTCGACCATGTACGCCTTCGTCTTCGGGTCCGCCTCGTACTGCCAGGCGTTCTTGTCGTACTCGCCCTTCGCCTGGTCGAAGCCGCTGAAGAGCCCGTCCGCGAACTGATACTTCTCCGCGATCACGTACGGGGCGTTGGTGTGCAGCTTCACGTAGTCTTCGTGGAAGCGCTTCTTCTCGATCGCGTACCGCATGATCCCGTTGAGGAACGCGATGTCCGTGCCCGCCCGGAGCGGCGCGTAGAGATCGGCGACCGCCGCGGTGCGGGTGAAGCGCGGATCGACCGCCACGATCTTCGCGTTGCGGTTCTTCTTCGCCTCGATCGCCCACTTGAACCCGCAGGGATGGTTCTCGGCCGGGTTCCCGCCCATCACGAACACCACGTCGGCGTTCTTGATGTCGGTCCAGCCGTTGGTCATCGCGCCGCGGCCGAACGTGGCGGCCAAACTGGCCACCGTTGGACCGTGTCAAACTCTCGCTTGGGTATCCCGGTACGGGATGCCGAGGCCGGCGATGGCCTTGAGCATGAGGAAGTTGAACTCGTTGGTGTCCGTGCACCCGCCGATGATCCCCATGCCCGGCGCGCGGTTCACCACCTCGCCCTTCGCGTTCTTCGCCACGAACGTCCGGTCGCGCGTGTCCTTCACGTGCCGCGCGATCTCGCTGATCGCCTGGTCCCAGGAGATGCGCTCCCACGTGTCGGAGCCGGGACGCCTTACTTGTGGCACAGTCAGGCGGCTCGGGCTGACGATGTCATCGCGCAGCGTGATGCCCTTGGGGCAGAGCGTACCGCGGTTGATGGGATGGTCCGGATCGCCTTCGACGTGCACCACGCTGGGCTTCACGTTCTTCGACTTGTCGCCGAGCGTATGGATGATCACGCCGCAGGAAACGGAGCAGTACGGGCAAGTGCTTCTCGTCTCCGTGGTCCGGGCGATCTTCAATTCGCGCATTTCCGCGCGCGCCTGCCTGAGATCGAACCCGAGTGCGACTGCTCCGCCGACCGCTGCTGCCGAACCCTTCAGGAAGGTCCTGCGCTTCACGGGCTGGCTCCTTGTTGGAAAAAGCGCGCGAAGCCTGCTCCGCAGCGGCCTATTTTGTCAATATCCGCGAACTTTTGGCGCCCTGCCGTTCCGAGGAGACCTGCGACGAATCGTCTCAGCCCAATTGTCGAAAATGAGACTAGAGTCTTATCGACGGAATCGGGAGATCAGCCCTTCACCGCCCCGACCGTGAACCCCGCGATGAAGCGGTCGACGAACAGGTTGTACAGGAAGGCGATCGGCACGCTGGCGATGAAGCAGGCGCCCATCAGCGAGCCCCAGAAGTAGACGTCGCCGCGCACCAGGAACGACGGCACTCCCACGCTGACGGTGAAGTTGCGGCCGCTGTTGATGAAGGTGAGCCCGTAGACGAACTCCTGCATCACCAGCGTGAAGGTGAAGATCACCACCGTGAGCAGGCCGGCCACCGACATGGGCAGGATCACGCGGGTGAAAGCCCCGAGGCGGCTCATCCCGTCCACCATCGCCGCTTCCTCGATGTCCTTGGGGATGGCCTTGAAGAACCCCATCATCAGCCAGGTGCAGAAGGGGATGGTGAAGCTCGGATAGGTGACCACCAGCGCCCAGAGGTTGTCCTGGAGGTGGAGCGTGCTCACCACCTTCGCGAGCGGGATGAAGAGGATGGTGGGCGGGACCAGGTAGGTGAGGAAGATGCCGATGCCGAGCTGCTCGCCGAAGGTGCCGGAGAGGCGCGCGAGCGCGTAGCCCGCCGGCACCGCCAGAAGCAACGTGATGATCACCACGATCACGCCGACGAACACGGTGTTTCCGATCCAGCGGACGAACAGCGTCTCCTCGAAGAGCACCCTGAGGTTCTCCAACGTCGGGCCCTTCGGGTAGCCGAAGGGGAAGCTGTTCGGATCGAGCAAATCGTTGGTCTTCTTGAAGGCGGTGATGAGCATCCAGGCGAAGGGAAAGGCGGCGAACAGACTGAAGAGCGTGATCAGGGTCCGGTGGCCGGCCTTGGCGGCCTTCTCCCGCGCGCTCATATGACCTCCGCTCGCCGCGCGAGGCGCAGCAGCAGGATGGCGGCGGCTGCCAGCACCGGGAAGAGGAACAGCGCGATCGCCGACGCTCCCGCGAGGTCCCCTCCGTCGATGCCCTTGAAGAACGCGAGCGAGGCCAGGACCTGCGTCATGTCGTAAGGACCGCCGCGGGTCAGCACCCAGACCACGATCATATCGGTGAAGGCGAAGACGAACCCGAAGAGCACGGCCACGAGCAGGATCGGGAGCACCAGCGGAATGGTGATCTGGAACATGGTGCGGAAGAACCCCGCGCCGTCGATGCTGGCGGCGTCGTGGATGTCCTGCGGGATCGAGCTGAGCCCGCCCAAGTTGATGACGGTGGCGAGCGGCAGCGTGCGCCAGACCTGGACGCCGATAATCGAGGCCATCGCCAGGGACGGCTGCCCGAGCCAGACGGGACAGGCCGTCATTCCCGGCTCGGGACCGCAGACGTGGAACCAGTGGTAGAGGCCGTAGTTGATCACGCTGTAGATGGAATCCAGGATCCACAGCCAGCCGATGCTCCCGAGCGACACCGGGGCGACCCAGGGGAGCAGGATGAGAAGGCGCACGATCCACTTGCCGCGGAAGTCCTTCTGCAGCGCGACGGCGAGCGTGGTGGCGAGGATGACGACGATCACCTGCGAGGCCACGGCGAAGAGAAAGGTGTTCCGCAGCGCGCGCCTGAACGAAGGATCGCCCATCGCCGACCGGAAGTTCTCCAGGCCGACGTAGTGTCCGGCGGCGGAGCTGACGGTCACGTCGCTCACCGCGAACCAGAGCGAGAGGACGAACGGCACGCCGATCACCGCGCCGATGTAGATCAGCGCGGGAGCGATGAGGATGCGCGCAAGCGCGTTGGGATCGTCCGCGACCTTCACAGCGGCCTCGGCGCGATCCGCAGTCCGCTTTCCTTGTCGAAGAACTTGAGATCCCCTTGCTTGACCGAGAACTCGTACGCCTGCCCTTCGGTGATGGGCAGGTGGACCGTGAAGGGAAGATTGATGATCATCTTCACGTCGGGCGCGAGGTCGCGCAAGGACCCGTACAGCAGCCGGTCGGCGCCGAGGTTTTCGACGCGGTCGACGCGGAACCAGACGTGCACCAGGAGCTCCTGCGTCGAGTACGCGGCCCGGGGGAGCATCTGTTCGGGCCGGAACCCGACGAGGGCGCCGTTGCGCTCGAAGAAATTCATCGGCGGCGAGCCGAGGAAGCCAGCCACGAAGGTGTCCGCCGGATCGTTGTAGACCTCCTGCGGCGGCCCGAGCTGGCGCACCTTCCCCTTGCTCATCACCGCGATGCGGTGGCCGAGCCCCATCGCCTCCACCTGGTCGTGGGTGACGTAGATGGTGGTGGTTCCCAGGCGGCGCTGGAAGTGCTGCAGCTCGTCGCGGGCGCTGGTGCGCAGCTTGGCGTCGAGGTTCGAGAGCGGCTCGTCG
>MNFJ01000120.1 GCA_001918155.1 Deltaproteobacteria bacterium 13_1_40CM_4_68_19 | reverse complement strand
TCCCGGCACGAGTCTACGAAGCAACCCACGCCGGCGAGGTCGCCCGGCCTGAACTTCGTCACTTCACGCCCGACCTGCCGGACGCGGCCCACGATCTCGTGGCCTGGCACCATCGGGAAGACCGAACCGCCCCACTGGTCGCGCGCCTGGTGGATGTCGCTGTGGCAGACGCCGCAGTAGAGGATGTCGATCAGCACATCGCGTGGGCCCGGCTCGCGCCGTTCGATCGTGAACGGCGCGAGCGGCCTTGTTGCAGACGGGGCGGCGTACGCAGGTGTCTTCAGCATGTCTTTTCTCCTCCTGCGACGTCATGACGCCGCCCCTGCCCGGTTGCTACTCTCCGCCTGAGCCCGTCGCTCCGAGCCCTGTCGTGGCCGTCGCAGTATGCGCTGCCCGGCCGGAGTTGTCGCGCCCGACTGCGGCGCGCCGCCCTTCATCGATGTTCGCGGCGATCTCGCGCCTCAGTGCGAGCGAGATCGGAGCCTGCGGCGAGCGGCCGGCCAGCGCGCGTGCTTCGTCCGTACTGGACACGGAGTCGTTCGCCGGGACGGCATCCTGCGTGATCGCCACCTGGTTCTTGAGCGCCCGGGCCTCGTCAGTGGACGTCGGGGTCCCGTTCGCGAGTGCCGCGCTGGCTACTGCAGTCGAAAGCGCCAGCGCAGCAAGCGGAAACGCCAGCTTGGAGAACATCTCGTGGATGGTCTTCATGTGCTCCTCCTTCTCATGGCAAGGATTGATGCGCGGCGTCGCAGGTCGATGCATCGGAACAAAATGAACGTCCTATGTAGTAAATCTTCAGAATGGCCTTCACCCCGCTGAACGCCCTGAACGGATTCCTCGCGGTGGCGCGGCGGCATAGCTTCGCCGCTGCCGCGGCCGACCTGGAGATTTCACCCTCGGCGCTGAGCCAGGCGGTCCGTCAGCTCGAAGCGAAACTCGGCGTCACGTTGCTCTCGCGCACCACCCGGAGCGTGGCGCTCACCGCGGCCGGAAGGCGGCTCTTCGAACAGGCCGGTCCGGCGATGGGTCAGGCGCTCGAGGCGCTCAAGACGGCGTCGGCCCGACCGGGAGAGGTGACCGGGCAGATCCGTCTCACCGTTCCAACGACCGCCATGGCCTTCGTCATGGCCCCGGTGCTGCCACGCTTTCTCTCGAAGCATCCGAGGGTGGAGGTGGAAGTCCACATCGACGACCGCCTCGTCGACATCGTGACGGAGGGCTTCGACGCCGGGGTCCGGCTCGAAGAGTTTCTCGAGCGCGACATGGTGCACGTGCGACTGACGGATCCATTTCGTTTCGTCGTCGTGGGCTCCCCCTCCTACCTCCAGCGCAGGGGAGTACCCGAGACCCCCAAGGACCTGCTTGCGCACGAGTGCATCCGCGTCCGTTCGCCGACCACCGGCTCGATGTACCTGTGGGAGTTCGAGCGAGGCAAGAAGACCTGGCGGATCCCGGTGCGGGGCAACCTGATCACGGGCGATCACCGCCTGATGTTGGCCATGGCCGAGGCAGGAGTTGGCCTCGCGTACCTGCCCGAGCCGGCGGTTGCAAGCCGACTGAAGCAGGGGAGCTTGCGTCTCGTCCTCGAACCGTTCGCCGCGCGCGTGCCGGGTCTGTTTCTCTACTTCCCGAGCCGCGCCCAGGTCTCGCCGGCGTTTCGCGCGTTCGTCGAGATCGCGCGCGAGAAACGCGCAGCGCTGGCGGCCGCGCGCGAGCTCAGTGCTGCGCCACCCGCGCCGGCGGGCAGGGCGCGCCCGCGTCCGCCCATTGTTTGAAGGCGCGGACGAACTCGTCGTGAGGGACAGGGACCGGCTTGCGGCCGTATCCGGGCGACCAACCCCAGCGGGTCAGCGGATCGTCCGCGATGTGGTGCAGGAGTCCCGCCATGTCCTTGCCGCCGTTCTGCTTGCGGTCCTTGATCTGCAGGCAGAGCGCCCGCGAGCTGAGCCCGGCGAAGACCATCTTGTGCTCGGGCGGCGGCAGGCGCCAGTCCGTGGAGACGCCGGGCGGCATGTGCTCGCCGTAGCTGTCCGGCGGGTTCGCTTTGCCGTGGCAGGTGGCACATGCGAGGCCGGTCGCGCCGCGACCTTCCGGTCCGCGCTGGACGAACTGCTGGTGCAGGTGGCTGTCGTCCCCCTGCGTCGGCTGGTCGCCGGTCGGGTGGCAGTTCACGCAGCGCGGACTCTGCAGCACCGCCCGAACCGTCTCGAACGCCACCACCGGATCGGACGCTGCTGTCGTCGTCGGAGCTGCCGCCGCCGCGGGACCCTGGGTGTGCGAGCACGCGACGATCAGGCACGCACTCGTGAAGAGCCAGCAGCCTCGAGCAGCCCCCCGTGGGGCACGCATCGTCATGCAAGCCTCAGCGGCAGCGAGCGCAGCCGCTGCTTCGTCAGCGCGTAGACGGCATTGGCGACGGCTGCGGAGATCGGCGCTGTCGCCGGCTCCCCGATGCCGCCCATCTTGGCGTCGCTCTCGATGATGTGCACCGCCACCTCAGGCATGTCCGGCAGCCGCAGCACCTCGTAGTCGTGGAAGTTGCTCTGCTCGACGCGCCCATCTTTCAAGGTCAGCTCGCTCTGCAAGACGGCGGAGAGGCCGAAAGCGACGGCGCCTTGCACCTGGGCCTCGACGCCGAGGGGATTGATCGCCGTGCCGCAATCCACGGCGCAGGTGACCTTGTGAACGTGGATCTCCTTGTGCTCGTCGACGGAGACCTCGGCTGCCTGGGCGATGATGCTCCCGAACGACTCGTGCACCGCGAGTCCGCGGGCGCGTCCCTTCGGCGGCGCCTTGCCCCACCCAGCTTTCTCCGCGGCCGTCTTGAGTGCGCGAAGATGGCGCGGCTTGTCCGCGAGCAACGCCGAGCGGTAGTCGAGCGGGTCTCGCCGCGCCGCCCAAGCCAGCTCGTCGATCATGCTCTCCATCGCAAAGGCGGTGTGCGTATTTCCGACCGACCGCCACCAGAGCACGGGGACCTCGAGCCGCGGCGAGTGCAATGTCACGAGCCGCGCCGGAACGGACTCCAGGTACGGCGAATCCACCACCCCTTCCACGGAGGCGCTGTCGACGCCGTTCTTGACCATGAACTGCTCGAACGGCGTTCCGGCGAGGATGGACTGACCGACGATGGTGTGCTTCCAGGCGAACGGGCGACCCTTGTCGTCGAGCCCTACCTCGATCCGGTGGAGAAACATCGGCCGGTAGTACCCGCCGCGGATGTCGTCCTCGCGCGTCCAGACGGTCTTCACCGGGACCCCCGCCGCCTTGGCGACGTGCACCGCCTCGCTGACGAAGTCGGACGCCGGAGTAGCGCGCCGTCCGAAGCCGCCACCGAGGAACTGGGTATGGATGGAGACGTTTTCCTGCGGCACGCCGGCGATGCGCGCCGCCGACATCTGGTCCATGGTCTGGAACTGGGTTCCGGTCCAGATCTCGCAGTGGCCGTCCGCGAGGCGCACCGCGCAGTTGAGCGGCTCCATCGTCGCGTGCGCGAGGTAGGGGACGTCGTATTCAGCGACCACACGCTTCGAGGAATGGGGGAGCGCTTCTTCGGCATCTCCCTGCTGAGCGGCCACAGTGCCCTTCGTCTGCGCTTGCGCGCGGTAGCTCTCGAGGAGCTTCCCGCTATCGACGCTGGCGCCCGGGCCCGGGTCCCAGTCGATCACGAGCGCATCGCGGCCGAGCTTTGCGCTCCAGAAGTTGGTCGCGACGACGGCGACGCCGGACGGCACTTGCACCACTTGCTCGACGCCCTTGATCGATGTGGCCTTGCTCGCGTCGAACGACCTGACCTTGCCCCCGAAGACCGGCGAGCGCGCGACCAGGGCGGTCCGCAGTTCGGGGAACCTCACGTCCATCCCGAACTGCGCCTTGCCCGTGATCTTCTCCGGCGTGTCGAGGCGGCGCGTGGGCTTGCCGATGATCTTCCAGTTCTTGCGGTCCTTCAGCTTCACGCTCTTCGGCGGCGTCTGCGCCTGGGCCGCGACGGCGAGCTGCCCATAGGAGAGGCGGTCGTTGCCGCGGAGCACGAAGCCGTTCTCCGTGCGAAGGCGCTTTGCATCCGTCTTCCAGCGCGCCGCCGCCGCCCGCAGCAGCATCGCGCGCGCCATGGCGCCTGCGGTGCGATAGCGGTCGAATTCCGACCAGGTGGTGGTCGAGCCGCCCGTCATCTGCATCCCGAATGCCGGGTGAGCGTAGACCGGCGCGGCGGGAGCGTGCTCGACGCGGATCTTCGACCAGTCGCAGTCCAGCTCCTCGGCGATGAGCATGGCGAGCCCGGTCCAGATCCCCTGACCCATCTCGGAGTGGGCGAGCAGCACGGTCACCGTCTCGTCGGGCGCCACCCGGACGAAGGCGTTCGGATCGGGCAGCTGTTTTCCCGACGGCTGCGGCACCGCGCCTGCCTTGCGCGGCACGTGGAAGGCGACGAAGAGGCCAGCCCCGGAAAGAAGCGATTTGCGCAGCAGCTCGCGGCGCGTCAAGGCGATCATCGCTCGGCCCTCCTCTTCGACGCGGCGCTGCGCACCGCCTCCCGGATGCGCTGGTACGTGCCGCACCGGCAGATGTTGCCGGCCATGGCGAGATCGATCTCCTGATCGGTCGGCTCAGGATTCTGGGCGAGCAGTGCCGCCGCCGACATGATCTGTCCGGGCTGGCAGTATCCACACTGGACGACGTCCTGCTCCGCCCACGCCCTTTGCACCGGATGCGATCCATCGGACGAGAGTCCCTCGATGGTCGTGACCATCCGGTTTCCCACCGCCGAGACCGGCAGCACGCACGAGCGCACCGCTTGACCTTCGATGTGGACGGTACAGGCGCCGCATTGGGCCATGCCGCAACCGAACTTGGTGCCGGTCAGCCCGAGCACGTCGCGCAATACCCAGAGGAGCGGCATGTCATCTGGAGCATCCACTTGCCGCTCCGTCCCGTTCACGTTCAGCCGCATGTGAACCTCACGCTTGGCAAGAAGCGGGCGAAGTCTAGCGGCGCGTTCGCGGAGGTCAACGGACTTCAATCAGCGCGTCGCCGATGCGGCGGTGCGCAGGCGCAACCGTCCACTCGGGATAGCGGCCTGGCAAAGCCGCCGGCAGCGGACGTCGCGGCGTTCGAGACCGCCATCGACGAGGTCGCGAAGAGCACCGGGCGGCTCCTGCATTCGTTGAGCGCCCGCACCGCCGTGCGGACGCGTGAGGGCGAGCGAGTGAAGGCCCACGCGCGCTGGGAGAAGCGCGAAAAACAGCTGCGTCGCAATCAGCGCCGCACCGGGTCCGACCAGTCCCAGCGGAGCAAGGCCCACTCGTCGGTCGGGTCGCGATAGCGGTCGATCACTGTGAAGCCGATCCGCAGGTGCGCGCTCATCGAGCGGACGTTGCGCGTCGCGACCTCCGTCACCGAGCAGTCGTACGACGAGCGCAGGTAGTGGCGGTGGGCGCCGTACAGGAGGTCGAACACGCCCTGTCCGCGCCACCGCTTGCCGACGCAGATCTGCCCCATCACGTAGAAGCGCTCGCGGAAAAGCCCCAGTGCATCCAGTCGCTGGAACATCGGCTCGAGGAGGGGAACGAAGGAGCGGCATTCGATCGGCATCACCAGGGCATAGCCGGCGAGCGCGTCGCCGTCCTTGGCGACGATGCTGGGCGCGAACCCGTGCATGCGCTCCAGGACCGGCAGCGTGTGCTCGACGGTGACGAAGCCCTGCGTGACGATCTCCTCGGCGCTGACGTTGCGGGCGAGATTCGCGCGCTGGAGCTCGAGGATCTGCTCCAGATCGCGCCGATCCTGCACCTGTCTCGCGTCGATCATCTCCGATCGCTCCAACGGCTCGCCGGCGGAATGAAGGACATCGCCCGCTCGGCCAGCGCCGTGATGGTCAATGCGGGGTTCACCCCGGGGTTGGAGGAGATCGCCGACCCGTCGATCACGTAGAGGCCGTCGTAACCGAAGACGCGGTGCCGGTGGTCGATGACGCCGTCCTCGACGTTCGCTCCCATGCAAGCCCCGCCGAGGATATGCGCCGTCGTGGGCGTGCCGAGGATCGTCTCGGTCAGGAGGCTGCCCGCATACCCGTCGATCTTCTTCTCCACCCGGCGCGCCAGCTCGGTGGCTTCGGGAATCGCAGCGCTCGGCGCCGGTCCGGCGGCAACCGCCGTGGCCAGGCCGAGCGCGCCACGCCGCAGCTGAAGGTGTCCCTCGAGCGTGCGCATGTAGAGCAGGATCATCGTCCGCTTCGCCCAATCGTCCACGAAGTACGCGCGCAGGAACCGGATCGGGTTGCGCGCCAGCGCGGCGAGCACGCGCAGCAGCCGCACCGGCGCGCTCTCGCCCGGCACATGCGGGGCCATCAGGAGCCGGAAGAAGCCCGAGCCCTTCGCGTACCGCACGGGCTCGAGGTGCGAGTGCTCGTCGGTGTGCAGCACGCTGGTGATGGCGATCCCCTCCGACATGTCGCGGTCGGCGCGAGTTGTCACGCCGATCAGCGCCTCCGAGTTCGTGCGCACGAAGGCGCCGACGCGTTCGGACAGGCGAGGCAGCCCCTCGGGACTCGCCTTGAGCTTCAACAGGAGCGGCACCGTGCCGAGCACGCCCCCCGCGAAGATCACATTCCGTGTGGTGAACGAGCGCTTGCGGTTGCCGAACCAGCCCGCGCCGGTCTTGGCGTCGATGCGATATCCGCCTCCAGGCAGCTCGCGCAGCCAGGTCACCTCGGTGTCGGCCTCGATCCGTGCACCCCGCTTTTCGGCGAGCCAGAGATAGTTCTTGTCGAGCGTGTTCTTCGCGTTGTGGCGGCAGCCAGTCATGCAGGCCCCGCACTCGATGCACCCGGTACGGTCCGGCCCCTCGCCACCGAGGTACGGATCGGGCACTGTCTTGCCTGGCTCGCCGAAGTAGACCGCCACCCGCGCGGGCGCGAACTGGTCGGGCCGGCCGATGTCCTTCGCGATCTCACGCAGCACCTGGTCCGAGTACGTCTCGTGCGGATATTGCGCGGCCCCGAGCATGCGCAGCGCCGTCGCGTAGTGCGGCGCCAGCTCCGCCCTCCAATCGGCCAGATGTCCCCAGGAAGGCGAGGCGAAGAATTCGTCCTTCGGCGTCGGCAGGGTGTTGGCGTAGACGAGCGATCCGCCGCCGACTCCCACGCCCGAGAGCACGGTCACGTGCCGAAGGAAGGTCATCTTGAAGATGCCGCGGAAGCCGAGCGCCGGCAGCCACAACCAGCGGGGCAGGTTCCAGTTCGAGCGCGGGAAGTCCTCGGCGCCGAAGCGGCGACCTTTCTCGAGCACGAGTGCGCGGTAGCCCTTCTCGACCAGCCGCAGTGCGCTCACGCTGCCGCCGAAGCCGGAGCCGACGATGGCGTAGTCCCAATCCACTGCGACTGCAGTCTACGCTGCACGGATCAGCGCCGCGAGCGCGGCGAGGTCACCTCGTGTCCCTCCCTCGCCCAGCGCCTGGATCCCGGCACCAGCCTGGTGCCTCGGCAGGACGTGGACGTGCAGGTGGAAGACGTGTTGCCCCGCGGCAGGACCGTGGTTCCAGCCGACGTGAAACGCATTCGGGTGGAGTGCCTTGTTCAGCTTCGTCATCACCACCTTCACCGCCCGGAACAGATGGCCGACCGATTCGTCGTCGAGGTCGGTGAGCGTCGGCGCATGGACCTTGGGAACCACCAGCGTGTGCCCCGCTGCAGCCGGCATGACGTCCAGGAAGGCGACGGCGCCTTTGCCCTCGTAGACGCGTTCGGCAGCAGACTGGCCGGCGATGATCCGACAGAAGAGGCAGTCGTTCACGTCTTTTCCTCCGTACCCAACTCTGGGACGAGCGGTTGAAATGGCCCCCGTACCACGGATCGACTCCAGGATAATCTGCCTGGAACGAGGATGGGCGCCGATTTCTCTTTCACGGAGACGAAATGACCGAGGGCAACGAGAGGAAGATCATCTGGGCCGGACGAGTGGTGTCGGTGATCGCAGCGCTGCCGTTTGCGATGAGCGCGGCCATGAAGCTCATGATCCATCCCGAGGTCGTCAAGGGCATGAGCCACCTCGGCCTGCCCGAGCCCCTCATCGTTCCTTTGGGCGTGCTCGAGCTCCTGTGCGTGGTGGTCTATCTCATTCCGCGAACGTCCTTTCTCGGAGCGATCCTCTTCACCGGGTACGTGGGCGGCACCATCGTGACCCACTTGCGGCTGGGCGAATCGGTGTACCCGCAGGTCGCTCTTGGGGCGCTGATCTGGCTCGGGCTCTACCTGCGAAGACCTCGACTCCGTAAGCTGCTCTGGTCCGCTTGAGGCGGTCTCCCAGGGACCGCGTCAGTACAGCCAGAGGCCGCGGGCCATCGCGGCGGCGACGAACGGAATCACGACGACGAGCCCCGTTTCCAAATCATCCACGAGCACGAGACGGGCGAGCCGGTCGAATTGCGGCAGCGGCCGCCCACTACGGCGCGCGCTACGCCAGCGGATGAACGTCACCATCGGCCAGATCTCCAGCGCGAAGACGGTCGCGAAGAGGGTCATCTTGACCCAGAAGAAGCCGTTGCGCAGGTAGAAGTCGGGCGCTCTCTCCACGTGGCCGAACGCGCGCGTGAGCCCGGTGGCGAGCCAGAGCAGGGCGGCGATACCCCAGAGGCTGTCGGCGGCGAACAGTCGATCGAGGCCGCGCGGGTCGGGGCCGTCGCGGAGCGCGCGCAAGTAGCGGCCGCGCATGAAGACGGAGCCGAGCCCGATGCCGAGCGCCAGCACGTGCAAGGCCGACAGGACTGGCGCGGCGATCACGCGCGGACCCTAACCTGGCACCTGCCTGCCGGCAACCGAGGGAGGAAATTGCGAGCCGTGGCTCGTCATCTCGCGGCCAGCTACGCAGTGAAAAAGGTATGGAGCTCTCTGTACGTCTCGTCGGGTGCTTCCTCCGGAAGGAAGTGACCGCAGTCGAGGCCGCGGCCGCGGACGTCGTCCGCCCAGTCCCGCCAGACGGCAAGCACGTCATACCAATCCTGCAATGGCCCCTGCCGGCTCCACAGCGCGAGGACGGGACATCGAATACGCCGCCGGCCTCGATCGGCCTCGTCGTGCTCGTAGTCCAGCGTGGCCGCAGCCCGGTACTCCTCGCAGATCGCGTGGAGCGTCGTGGGGTCGCGGAAGGTCCGCGCGTATTCCGCGCGCGCCTCCTCGGGGAACGCATCCGCGGTGCCGGACCAGCCGTCGAGCATGTAGTCCAGGAACATTTGCGCATTCGCGCCAAGGACGCGCTCGGGCAGATCGTAGGGCTGGGCCAGGAAGAACCACAACCAGTAAGCCAGGCCGAACGCCAGGTCAGCGCGGCGGAACGCCTCTCCGGTCGGCACGATGTCGAGCACGGCCAGCTTGAGCACTCGCTGGGGATGGTCGAGCGCCATGCGGTACGCGCAACGGCCACCACGGTCGTGCCCCACGACGAAGAACCGGTCGTAGCCGAGCTGGCGCATCACCTCGACCTGGTCGCGTGCCATCGCTCGCTTCGAATACGGCGCGTGGTCGGGATCGGTCGGCGGCTTGCTGCTGTCCCCATAGCCGCGCAGATCCGCGGCCACGACGGTAAACTCCTTCGCGAGGCGCGGAGCGAGCTTGTGCCACATGACGTGCGTCTGGGGGATGCCGTGCAACAGCAGGACTGGCGGACCTTTGCCGCCGTGCCGCACCCGGATCACCGCCCCGCCGGTGTCGATCATCGACTGCTCGAATCCCTCGAACATCCGGCCTGCTCCAGGTGCGCTCCATCCAGCGCTCATTCCTCGTAGTCGCCGTCGAGCGCCCGCCCGTGTGCCACGATGGCGTCCTTGGTGATCACGAACGCGCGCGTTCGATGGGCGTCACCCCGAAAAAGAAGGTGGATCTCGTCGGCGATGAACGGCAGCGCCGGATGAAGACGGCGCAGCTGGCCGTCCTGCCAGTAGCGAGCGACGCGGCGAGGCAATACCGCGATGCCGAGACCGGCGAGCGCGAAGCTCTTGACCAGTTCGAAATCCCCGCAAGGCAAGAGCCGGGAGGGAAGCGCATCCATCGCCGCGAGCTGGTCGATGATCTGCTGGCTCTGCAGGACTCGTCCCGCGAAGACGAGCGGTCCTCGCCGCAGCCGCTCCTTCGCGACCTCGAGGTCGCAGCTCTGCGGCGCGCCGTTCGCCAGGACGAAGAGGTCGACTGCGTCGCGAAAGAGCTTCAGCTGCACCAGGTCCGGATGCGGCTCGGGATTCACCACGATTCCGAAATGCACCGTGCGCTCCACGGTGGCATTGAGCACCACGCGCGAGGGGAAATTGGAGAGGCTCAGCTGGATACGCGGGTTGCTTTCGAGGAATCTGGTCATCCAGTTCGGCAGGAAATATGCGGCCAACGATTCATGACAACCGATGACGAAGTTGCCCACTTCGTCCGATTCCAGGCCCTTGATCCGCTGCTCAACCTTGTCGAGCTGTGTGAGCGATTCATTGGCGAAGCGCAGAAGCTCCTCGCCCGTGCTGGTCAATGACACACCCGTGCGCAAGCGGACCAGCAGCTTGGTCTCGAACCTCTCTTCGAGTTGCTTGATGACGGCCGTCAGGCCCGGCTGGCTGACTTGAAGGACGCGCGCGGCGGCGGAAAGGCTGCCGCAGCGCGCGACTGCTTGGAAGTAGCGGAGATGCTCCAACATGCCGCGCGTGCATGGTAACAGCCGCTCACATCAGCCGCCTGAGCTCTTCGGGAGACGCATCGGCCATCAGCAGCGTGCCGCATCCGTCTGCGACGAACGCAATGATCCCTCGCCCTTGCTCCGAAGTGGCATAGAAGCCCGCCCCGCGCAGCGCCTCGCGTACCTCGGGCGGCCGCCGGATGAGCTCGGTCGGGACCAGGTATTGGACCACGACGATTCCTCGCCAGCGATAGGCGAGACCGGCGGCTGGAGCTCCGGCGAGCGTCGTCTTCCAGGTGCTGAAGAGCTCGGTGTCTGGCCGGTTGAGAGCGCGGATGGGAAACTCGAGGCCCTCGCCGACGGCCTGCAGATCCGCCTTGCGTGGAAAGTTCCGCGCCGTCGCACGGCGGCAGTCGGCGATCGCATCGTGGAACATGGGAATCTCCGCAACCGGCCGGCTGGCGTGGCCGCGGTGCCCGCGCAGCACGATTCCGCCGGCGATGCCGATCAAGGCCATCGCGGCGGCCGCGGTCGCCGCCCGGCCTCGGTTCCAGAGGAAAGCGCCCCGCCGCGGGTTGGCTCGGCCGATCTGCTCGACGCGCCGGCGCAGGTCAGCCGAAGACGCGCGAACGGGCTCCTGAGCGAGCGCCTGCGCGAGGTCCTGCTGCAACGCCAGCTCGCGCCGGCAGCGCCCGCAAGTGCGCAGGTGCTCCCGGACGACGCGACCCTGATCGGGGGAAAGCTCGCCGTCGGCGAATGCGGCAACCAGCTCCAGGAGCCGCGCATGTTCGAGGGCGGCCTCAGTCATCACATGTCCTTTGTGGTTGCCCTACATGTCCTTGTGGTTGCCCTGATGATCCATCGGATGCCCACCCATCGCGACGCCACGCCGAGCCAGATTATTCCCACGGCAACGCGGGCTTCAGGTTGCCACTCCGCGCTTGGCCCTCTTCTCGCCGGTGAGGGTGAGCAGCCCTGCCAGCAACTGCCGGCCGCGGCTGATACGGCTCATGACCGTGCCGATCGGCACCGAGGTGATCCGTGCGATCTCCTTGTACTTCAGACCGTGTACGTCATGAAGCTCCACCGCTTCGGCGAAGTCGTCGGGGATCGATCGCAGCGCCTCGCGGAGCCTGCCGAACTCCAGGCGCGAGAGCAGGTCATCGAGGGGCGAGGGTGCGTCGCTCGCCACGATCTCTTCGTGCGCCTCTTCCAGCTGGGCGATGAAGACCAGCTCCTGCCGTCGCGCGTGGGTGCGGCGCCGCTCGCTGGCCACCGCACGCAGGATCTGGCAGAGCCAGGGAAAGGCCGCATCGGGGTCGCGGAGCTGGTCGAAGGCATTCCAGGCGCGAACGTAAGTCTCCTGCACGTAATCCTCTGCCTCGTGCCGAGCTGCCCAGCGGGAGGCCAGCGCAACCAGTCGATCGAGATGGGGCAGGGTCGACGACTGGAAGCGCTCCCGTTTCGCCTCTACGCTCACGTCTCCTCCAACCGGAGATGGATCGATGAGCGAGCGGGTGGGCCGGACAATCAGGAATCCGGATGAGACCCATCAGCGATCTCTTGCAGCGCGGAATGCGGCAAAGCCAGGCCGCGAGCGCGAGGAGGGCGAGCAGATTCGTCGAGCCGGAGCTGGAGCATCCGTACGCCGGCGTGGGACCGGTGGCTCCCCCGGGTGCGTTGGGATCCTCGCCCGCCTTCAACGCGTCGATGTCGGAGATCCCGCTCCCGTTGCTGGAGTGGTGCTCGGCGATGTCCGCGAGCAGCGCATTCTGTAGCGAGGACTCGTCGAAGGGCTGCAGCCCGCGGCTGCGTAGATAGATGCCGAAAGGCTTCACTACTGTTCCGACGCCGCCCGCGTCGGTCGCATGGCAGATCGTGCATTGGGGCGGTGCCGCCAGACCGAGCTGCCGCTGGATGACTCCGGGGAAGTTGGGCGTCGCGAGCAGCGCCACCGCTATCAAGATTGGGGGCATGTCAGAGATAGCAGTTCAGTTGGATGAGGAAGGTGTTGGTGGTGGGCGAACCCAACGAGGAGTTGCGGATCACATCGGCGCGGACGTCCAGGTGCGGGACGATGAACCAGGCCGCTCCGCCCCACCAGCCTAGCTGAGCAGTACTGCCGTCGGGAGAAGAGAGGCGCTCGATAGCCGAGACGAGGTGCACGCCGCGCAAGACCTCGAGATCCGCCTGCAGCCATCCCGCCAGGCCAGTCTTCACCGTGCGGTTGCCGAGGACGGTGGAGAGGAGTGCATCGAGCTCCGCGATGAAGACCAGCGGCGTCCAAGGCGAGGCGCGCGCCGTCAATCCATATACCTGGCGCAGCGTGGGGGCTCGGGTATCGAGCCCGGCTTCCGCGCGTGTCGCCAATGCGCTCAGGCCTACGGCGACGGTCGGCGAAAGGGCCGTCTCCACATATCCGACCAATCCGCGCTCGCGGAACGCATCGGGTCGCAGCGAATAGTTTCCGAGGATGGCCATCACCTCCGCACGCCATTTCTCCTTGGTGATGGCGATCGCGATGCCGTCCTGCTGATCCTCGTTGATGTCCGTCCGCGTGGCTGCCCGGACGAAGGACGTGTGCTCGGGGTTCCGCAGTCCGAAAGGAACGTTGATCCGGCCACCGCGCACGAGGCCCGTTCCATCGGCAAAAGCGAGCCCGATCCAGTGCTCGCGCGAGATCAGGTATGCGTCCTGGTTGCGGGTGACCGCGGCGAGCTGGCCGATTCTCGAGCTGGCGTAGCCGAGCTCGGCCGCCGCGCGCAGCGGGCCGAGCTGCACCGCCGCGGCCAGGGAACTTCGCATCTGCAGCTCGCGGTGGTCGACCAGCTTGCCGTCGACCGTATTCCAGAGGTAGCCTTGGCGTACCCAGCCGCCCAGCGTGAGCGAGTCGGGTGGATCGACGAGCCCGAGAAGGAACTTGCTGGTCGCGGCCGGCTCGGCGTCCTTTGCGGCGCCCCAGCGGGAGCTGAGCAGGAGCTCGCTCTGCGCCCGCCCATACGGCGTCAGCAGCGTGCCGCCCGAAGGGTCGGTGTGGCACGTTGCGCACTGCGTGTACCCGTTACGAATCATGGTCGGGTACGCGCTCGCGGCGGTCGAGAACAGCCCGACCGCCGCGACAACGCCCAGGATGGCCCTCATGTGCCGTCCATCGCCAGCTCGACCTTCACCTCGACCAGCGGCGCAACCGTTACCCCGAGATAGGAAGGGGACTTGATCTCGAAGTCCCGCATGTCGAGCTGCATCGCGCCCTGTACCTTGGTGATGCCGCCCCCGGCCAGCTCGGCGCGGTAGTGCACCTCTACCGGCCGCGATTGACCGCGCAGCGTCAGGTCGCCCTTGGCGGTCCCCTCCGCCGGCTGACGCTCTTTGGGGAACGTCAGCTCGGAGAGCGGAATCCGCAAGATGGCATCAGGGAACTTCTCCGCCTCCAGCATCTCGCGCAGGTGGCGGTCCCGCAGACCGATGCCGGTATCGATGGGCGCGATCGGCACTTTGAACGTCAGCGCGGAAGCGTCTTCCTCGACCAAGACGTCCGCGCTCTTGCCCTCGATGCGCAGCCCCGCCGGTCCGTGCGCGAGTACGGTGAGGGAGCTCTCGCGCGAGTGCGACAGGGCGATCGCTGCTTCCGTCAGCACCGCGACGAGGAGGAACATTCCGCTGAACAGGCTGCGTGTGTGCATGACGCGATCTCCCCGATGGCCGGCCTAGAGCACCCTCGGGTCCAACGAGTCCCAGACGTTGTTCACGCCTCGCCCCTTCGTGTCGCCTGGAGCCGCGTCGCCGGCGAAGTAGTAGAGGGGATGGCCCTTGTATGCGGACTGCATCTGCCCATCGGGGCGCGTGAACACGGTGAAGTCGGAGGCGGTAAGAATGCTGGGGACCACCGTTGAGTTCGTAAGGAAGATCGGCCATGAGGCCAGGCAAGTCGTGGTGCAGGCGCTGACCGGCGGGGTGGTCGCCGTCCCGACCGTGTCCTGGAAGAAGTAGTAGACGGTGCGGCCCGCGCCGTCGGCCAGGTAGAGCGTAGGCGGCTGCCCGGAAGGATTGCTCATCAGAAGGACCGAGTAGGCCTGGTCGTGCAGCACGAACCAGATGCTGTCGACGCCTTCGCCGTTGACGTTGCCTGCGCTCATGTCGCCGGCGAAGTAGTAGAGCGGCCAGCCCCGAAAGGTCGTCTGCTTGGCCCCGTCGGAGCGGGTGATCTCGCCCACGTCGCTTGCGTTGATTCCCTGAACGACGACGTTGCTGGTATCAAAGACCGGCCAGACGGCAAGGCATCCACCGGTACAATTGGAGACGGCAGCGTTCGACCCTGCCGCGGGAAAGTCCTTGGCGTAGTAGTAGAGTGACCGACCGTTGCCATCGACGAGATAGTTGCCGAGCGTGGCGCTGGTCGCGATCTTCAACGTCGGGGCACCGGCAGGCGGGGGGCCGCCGTAGGGCGGGCTGCCGCTGCCGCTGCCGCCGTTGCTGCTGCCACCGCAAGCGACTGCGCTCATGATCAGCCCGGCGATCGCGCCGAGCCCGGGGATGCGGAGTACTTGTCTCATTTCGTCTGTCCTCATATGCTGACCGCGCTGGATTGCGCGGCCGTACGCACCGAGGATGAAACGAGCGACCGGAACTATTCCCGCTCCGGGGTCTGCAATCTGCAACGACAAAACCGTAGATTTCGTGCTTCTCGCATGATCGCGCGATCTCGCGGTTTCTCAACCTGTCCGAATCAGGCACTTCGTTCTTGGCATCCTCGATGCTCGCGTCGGCGAGCATGCACAAGAACCTCGCAGCGCCCCTGATGGCATTCGCGATGCTGCCTGTTGCCGCAATCGCCGACGAGCCGGCCAAGCCGCCGCCACCAAAGTGGTACGACACCATCGAGATCCACGGACTCGTCGACGCCTACTACTCGGCGAACATCCGTGGGCCGCTCTTTCGGCGACCTGTCGCTCAACGTGAACGCCGACTACGGTCGTCAGAGCGGTAAACAGTACTGGGGCGTCGCAGGCATGGCGCGCTACTCGTTTTTCGACGACAAGTTCCGCATCTCGGGGCGCGGCGAGTACCTGGACGACAGCGACGGCGCCGCAAGGATTACGAATGCAGCTGGGGCGAGGCTCGTGAACAAGTATTGGGAGGGCACGCTTTCCCTGTCGGTTCCGGGGGGCTCCAACGCCGAGTTCCGGGTCGAGGGCCGCTACGACCGCTCCACCGATGCCAGCGTGTTCAAGGGCGGCACGGAGCAGGGGCAAGGCACCGTCCAGGTTGCCGCACTCGCCTGGTTCTAGGATCCGGCTGGTTGGTCGGTCAGCGCGAAAGCTGCGTCAGGTACTCGTCGAGCCGCGAGGTGAACGCCCCGGTCGCACCGATGAACTGCACTCCGATGCCGCGTCCCGGGGCAACGTGCACCACGAACGCGTTCACACTCTCGTGAACGGCTTCCCCGGGGAACGCCAGTTCGAGCTCCACGACACGTCCGCGAGCGGGCAACCTCTCGAGCCGCACGAACGCGCCCGTGCGGCTCAGGTTGCTGACGAGCGCTGCCGTTGTCGCGCGCCCTGGCTCTCGAACGATGACCTTGAGGTCGGTGTGAAACCGCTGCGAACGCTGGGAGCCGACCTCGCGACCATGCAACAACGCGTAGAGGCGCTGGCGGCTGAACTCGTCGCAATCGGTGAACGTGGCTCGAAACTGATCTCCCATCGTTTGCGAAACGACGCCGTGCTGGCGGACGACACCGGCTCCGGGGAAGAAGAGCTTCAGGTCGATCGCCGAACCGGTGTGTGGCAAAACGACCGACCGCACTTGCACTACCTCGGTGCTCAGCGCTGTCGACGTGGCATGTACGATGTCCCCACACGCGACGTATCGAACGGGAATGACCAGCGGCTCCAGTTTCGCTGCGGGTACGGCGGCCGTCTTGACTGCTGACACGTTCCCAAGCTGAAGAACCCTCGACGACATTGCCGCACCCTCCTCTGACCGGAAGCAGTCCGATGGAGTCCAAAGGAGCAAGTCCGAGGCCACCTCGGCTTGACGGAGGGATCAGGGACTCGCTCCGACGGAACCGGGTGCGGCGCGCTGCGACGAGCAGGGTCATGACCCGACAACAGACCAGTCTCGCAATCTGGCCTGCGGCCAGCGAAGGAGCCTGCCGCGATGAACAGGGTGTGTGTACCCGTGCAGACCTGGGTCCCGGTGGCTCATCCCTTGCATTCAGCGGCGGTGGGAGGTCTTCGACATGGACACCCACCGAGTGCAGCACGGGGGATTCATTGCTCTTCTGGTGTTCGCACTGGCGCCTGCTGCACGCACGACTGATCTGAATCCCGACAGTGCTGACACCTTCCGCTCGATGATGAGCGACGCAACTGCACGCATGCACGCGGCGATGCACGTGCCCTTCACCGGCGATGCTGACCGCGACTTCGCGCGCATGATGATCGCCCACCACCAGGGCGCCATCGACATGGCGGTCGTCGAGCTCCGCTACGGCAAGGACGAGCGCCTGAAGCGGCTGGCCCAGGAGATCATCGTCACGCAGCAGCAGGAGATCGAAGTCATGCACCTGGCCCTGGGCGACGCTCTGTCGCCCGGCAACCCCGCGCCCACCCAGATCTCCCCCAGCCCTCACGTCCATGGGGACCACTGACATGATCCGTAGATTCGCTTTCCTCTTTGCCGCACTCGCCGTGGCCCCTGCTCGCGCGGGCCAGGCGCCTGGCTCCGCCGCCTCGCCCGACATTCCGGTGAGCGCCCGCGACCGCGTCTACGCCGGCGAACAGTTCTCGAACACCGTCTCGGTGATCGACCCGGCGGCGAACAAGCTGCTCGGCGTGATCCGGCTCGGCGACCCGCAGCCGACAAATCTGTCGCCGCTCTACCGCGGGCAGCTGCTGGTGCACGGCCTGGGGTTCTCGCCCGACCACCGCACGCTCGTGGTGGTCTCCATCGCCTCCAACTCGGCGACCTTCATCGACACGGCAACCAACGCCGTGAAGCACATCACCTATCTCGGCCGCTCGCCTCACGAAGCCTTCTTCACCCCGGATGGAAGAGAGGTCTGGGTCACGGTGCGCGGTGAGGACTACGTCGCGGTCCTCGACGGCAAGACCTTCTCCGAGAAAAGGCGGATCAAGCTCGCCAACGGGCCCGGGATGACCATCTTCTCGCCGGACGGCAAGTACGGCTACGTCTGTTCGAGCTTCACTCCGGAAACCGCCATCGTCTCCGTCCCCGACCACAAGATCGTCGGCAAGGTGAAACAGGACTCGCCGTTCTGCCCGAACATTGCGGCAACCCCGGAAGGGGATCAGGTCTGGCTCACGCTGAAAGACGTGGGCAAGGTGATGGTGTTCGAGGGGAAGCCGCCGTTCAAGGTGCTCAAGGTCCTCGAGACCGGCCCGATCACCAACCACGTCAACATCGTGCGCAACGCAAACGGGCGCTTCGCCTACGTCACCGCTGGCGGGCTCAACCAGGTGCTGGCCTTCCGCACGGACACGTTCGAGCGTGTGGCACGGATCCCGGTCGGCGAGCTTCCGCATGGCATCTGGCCGTCTGGCGACGGCACGCGCGTCTACGTCGGGATCGAGAACGGCGACGCGATGACGGCCATTGACACTCTCGAGAACAAGGTGATTGCAACGATTCCCATCGGTCAGGCGGCCCAGGCGGTCGTCTACGTTCCGAACGCCGTGCCCGGAGGCGCCGGCACTGACAATCTGCAGCCGCTGGGTGTTGCCGGGCAGGTTGCGCAACTCGTGCTCGGACCGGCCGGCGGCGCTCCGGCAACCCGCGTCTCGCTGTTCGACCAGGGTCTGACCCAGGTCCTGCAGGCAGCCATCACCGGTCTCGAACCAAAAAAACCGTACGTGCTCGCCCTCTCTTCGGACCCGACCGGAACGGCCCAGCTGGAACCTCTCAGCGCCTTCATGACCAACCCGGCAGGAGCTGGCGTCGTGAACGCCGTCGGGCCCATCCGTCAACTCGTACTGACCGACGGCCCGACGCCACGGAGGTACCTCGTCATCGTTGCCGGCACGCCCGGCAGCATCGGCGCTCCGGTGCAGGTCCAGCAGTGAGATCGAGGCACCTGGTTGTTCTGGCTCTGGCAGCAGGAGCGATCATGGGCATGCAGCCGACAGTCCCGTCAGCCGACGGAACGATCACCAAACCCAGCCCTTATTCCGTCGAGGAAACCATTCGCCGCCTCGACGAAGTCGTGCGCGGCAATGGCCTCACCGTCTTCGCCCGGATCGATCACGGTTCCGGAGCGCGCGAGGTGGGCCTCGACATGCAGGACGAACAGGTCCTCATCTTCGGCAATCCGCGGGCGGGAACGCCGCTGATGGTTGCGCGGCCGCTCGTGGGCCTCGACCTGCCGCTCCGAGTGCTCGTCTGGAGCGCATCGGATGGCCGCGTCTGGGCCAGCTATCAGGACAGCGCTTTCATCGCCAGGCGGTATGGGCTCCCCGATGGCCTGGAAAAGAACATCTCTGCCGTCGCCGCGGTGGTCGAAGCGGCATTGCGGCCTTCCAGATAGTCGCGCTCACTTGAAGAGCACGAATCCGGCGTAGTCGGCGGCGCTCATGCTGCCCGTCTGATCGCCGTCGGTCATGAGGCCGATGCCCTGCAACTCCGGGACGTCGCTGTCGAAGTGCTGCCGGAAGAGCTCCTCGGGATCGACCGCCTCTTCCTCCCAGCCGTTGGTGGCAGGGCCGCTGCGCAGGACGATGCTGTCGGAGGCCACGAACGGATTGCGGATCCGGTTGCAGGTCGCTCCGACCGGAGCATCGGTGCTCCAGATGAACTTGAGGGAGTACCACCGCAGGCCACGCTTCCAGGTGATGTAGACGGCCGCCGCCGAGTCGCCGAGACCGTTCGCGCATTCATTGCCGTTGCGCGGAAGCACCTGGGCGCGCCAGCGCCACTGCATGCGGCGCACGCCGTGGTGCAACACGTCGGGCACGTCCTGGAACAGCGTCACCGTGGACTGGGGTGGCAGGTAGATCCCGCGGATGAAGCTCTGATGCCCGTCGTCGACGGTGTGGTAGTACGTAGGGGCCTGCTGGTGAGGATTCTCGGGATCGTATTCCTCGCCGAGCACCTTGAACCTGTGGACGTCGAGCGGGACCGCGTGCATCTCGCGCGCCACCGCCGCCGTCTGCAGGGGCGGCGAGAGCGGGAGCACGGAGGCGAGGATCGGGAGAAGCATCATGGGCCGTGCCTCTCCATCTGACGCGCCAATCCGATTTGGGATTCAGGCGGTCCTGCGGGTCGATCGGCGCTCGATCCGTCAGCGGTGTCGTCGGATCCGTCAGCGAGTCCGGCAGGCTTCCGGGCGAGCGCCGATCATGGACCAGGCGCGGGTCAGCGGGCAGCCTGCACCAGCTTCGCCGGGAGCCCGCGATCCTGCTCCAACGTCGACGCCGCGCGATAAGCCCAGATGAATTCGGGCTGCTCGGGATTGCGGCATTCCAACGCCACGCGGTACCAGGCTGCCGCATCGCGCACGCGGGTCTCTGCTGCAGCGCGAACGCCGAAGTAGTACGGCGCTTCGCACGGCCGCGAGCCGTCCGAGGCCTCGTCCGCGAAGTCGTCCTCGCGACCCTCTCCCAGCACGTACCGCGCAAGCCGGACTTCCCAGCTGGCGTACGCGCCCGAAAGCCCGATGCTCCGCGCGAGGGCCGCTTTCCACCGCGCGAGTGGATCGGCGAGCTCTTTCAGCAATGCGTCGCGCCGGGCGCCTCGCTCGCCGCGACGAACGATCGAAGCGGCGCGCAACAGGGCGAGGCGATCGGCGAATGCGGGCTCCGGCGGCCTGTTGTGGAACAGTTCCCACAGGGCGTCGTCCAGACGTTCGCCGTAGGCGGATGTAGCGAGCTCGTTGTCGGCGAGCGCGGAAGGGTCCGGCCCGAGCTGCTTGCGCAACCATGACTCCGCGGCCGATGCTCCTTTCCCTGCACGCAGGGCACCCCACGCTTTGAACAGGACGCCTGCGCTCTTCTCGGATGGCATCTTCTGGCTGAGCAGCGCGTACAGCTCGAAAGCTTGTGCGGCCGCTCCGGCTTTCGCGAGCGGAGGCCCGAGCTCGAGGATCGACTGCGGTTGGATTCCGGCCTGGAGCAGCGCTTCCATCGCGCGCTTCACGTCGGGGGCGGGACGGCCGCGGAACACCGCGGCGAATCGTTCGCCGATCTCACGGAAGTCCCTGCGCGTGAGCGTGGCGGGTGGGTGCGCGAGGACGTCCGCCGCACCCGCGTCGTCATGACTCCGCCACCGCACTTCTGCCACGGTGGCGGCGGTCTCGGCCTGCGGATGGCGGGCGAGATGAGCGAGCAGCAGGTTTTCCGCATCTTCCTTCCTGCCGAGATGGGCGAGCTGCACGGTCGCGATCCGATAGGCGCAAACCACCTCCGTGGGAAGCGCCCGCTCGACCATGGTGAGGGCGTCCTCGTGCCGGCCCATCGCGTCGAGTTGACGGGCCGCCGCGCACCTCGCGCTCGCGACCCGGAACGAATCGTCGTCTCCTAGGGTCCGCAACACGTCGCGCGCCGCCGCGAGGGCGTCGGCGGGTTTTCCGGCATCGTGGAGGAGACGGATGAGCCGCTCATGTGTCTCGACATCCGCGGGTCGCTCGCGGCAGAGACGTCGGAGCACGCGCTCTGCCGGCGCCTTCGGCCCGCGATCCGCCAGCGCTCCGGCCGCCTCGAGCCGCGCGGGAAAGGGAAGCCTTTCGTCGAGCGCGAGCTGTTCGAGGCGGTCGATGGAAGCGCGCTGCCCTGCCAGTGCGACCTCATCGACCGGATATCCGCCGGGCGCTTTGTCGACGAGGCTCGCAATCAGTTGTCCGGAACGATCGAGATCCCGCGCGTGGGCCCGAAGCACCTCCGCCCAGACGAGACGGCTCACAGGGCGCGAATCGAAGTGGCGCGACGCCACCCGAACGGCCTCGATGATGCGTGGATCCGGCGAGTCGGATTGTCTCCCCATCGCATCGAGAAGGTCCGCAGCGGCGCGGGCGCCCGGCAATCTCGAGCTCGCCAGCGTCTCGTATGCTTCGTCCAGGCTTCCCCGATCGGCGGCGATCCTTGCCTTGAGCCAGCGACTCAGATGCGCCGCGACGGGCACGGGCCAGGTGCCGAGCTCATCAGCGAGCCCGGTCGCGTCGTTGCGCAGCACGTAGCCGGACCGCCCCGAGCCGAGGAGTCCCGCTGCGGTTGCCGCGGCGTACCAGGCGCTCGTATCCGCTCCCCGCCACAGAGGGCCCTCCTGCGCGGTGTCCGCCTGTCCGAGATCCGTCGCCAGGCGCGCCCGCAAATCTTCGTTGTTCGCGAGCGTCTGCAGCGCCGAATTCCGCGCGCTCATCAACGTCCTGACCAGTTCGACGTCCGTCGGCGCTGTCGCGCGCACACCTTCCAGCTCGGCCAATGCGAGGGCCGGCAGGGCGTCGCTCGCGGCGGCCACGACCTGGAGGTCCCCGTGGAGCAAGATCTGGCCGACTGTGGGAACGGAAATGTGCTCGTTGTCGCGCGCCGCGCCGATGAAGCGGAGCAAGCCCTGCTCGTTCGCATCCTGCATCAGCCAGCGAAGGAGCAGATGGCGATCGCCTGGGCCGGCCTCTTTGCGTCGCGCTGCATCGGCGAGCTTGCGCCGATCGAGCGTCACGAATGCATGGAGCGCGGGCTCGTCGTTGGCGGGAGCTAGAGTGCGCGCCGCACTGGCGTACCCGAGGGCGAGCGCGAGGACTGCCTGCTGGCCGCGAACGTCAGCTCCGGCCGCTGCGTCCGCCGCGCTCAGCGCGAGGGCGTGCGCGTCCAGGCGGTCGTCCGCGTCGAATGCTCGCGGTAGCTGGAGCATGAGGGCGGCGGCCGCAGAGGCTGCATCGTGGAGAACGGCCGCACCGTGGTCGCCCCGAGACCATCGCGTCTGCGCTTCGCGGATCGCCGCGAAGGCTTCCTTGTGCCCGCGCAGCGCACGAATGCGCGGAGCCTTACCGGTGACTTTCGCCGTGGCCACCCACTCCCGACCGAGCGGGGCGAGAGCGCTCATCAACTCGGCGAAGTCCGGCAGCTCGGCGACGTGCCCGAACTCGCGTCCGCCCGAAGAGAGGATCCAGCGGCCGTCCGAGAAGCGCGCGGCGACGTCCGCTCCCGCCAGCTCCCGGGCGGCGAGCAGGAACCTGCGATCGGGCTCCAGCCTTAGAGCGTCATCGAGCGCGATGCGTCGGTCGAGGGGGTGAGGGGGCAGGGGTGGCGTCTTGAGTCCCAGCCGGCCCGCAGCCGTATTCTCAGCGGCGCTTTGCTCGCGATTCTGCTCGTCTTCCTTGAGCTTTCGCTCGCGCCAACGCCATGCCTGGACACCCACCGCGGCGGCGGCGGCAAGGACGCACAGGACGACGAAGATCGCGAAGCGTTTCATGGAGCGCGTCCTCTCGCGATCACGGTAGCGCAAGCCGTCCGCGCGCCGAAAATTCACGCGAGGTGTGAGCAACACCGCGCGCCACACACCCGCGTTGCTCAATCGTTGAGGACCGCCAGATCGAGCTGGTGGAGGCGCGCAGGGTCGGCGACCACGTCCATGTGGACGATCTTCCCCTCCGCGAACGCGAAGGTGACGACCCTGAACAGTCGTCCACGCGGAGCCAGGACGACTCCCACCGCACCGTTCACGAGCGCAACTCGCGCGAACCGGGCCCCGCGCCTGAAGTTGAGCGCCTGCCTGGCCCAGGTCCGCGCACCGCGGACCTCCCTCGGTGCGCCCGGAGCGACGGCAGCCTGGTCGGCCCGGACCACGACGTCCGGGTCGAGCACCGCGAGAAGCCCGTCGAAGTCCCCGCTGCGCAGGGCAGCGAGGAAGGCGACGACGACTTCTCGCTGGCGGGTGAGATCGGTGTCGGGAACCGCGGCTGGGCCCTGCACCCGGCGGCGTGCGCGGCTCGCGAGCTGCCTTGCAGCGGCCGGGGAGCGCCCCACGATGGGAGCGATCTGGTCGAACGGCAAGGCGAACATGTCGTGCAGCACGAACGCGAGCCGCTCGGCGGGAGTGAGCCTGTCGAGGACCACGAGCAGCGCGAGACCGACCGAGTCGGCCAGCACTGCTTCCTGCTCGGGATCGATCCGCTCGTCGAGGCTTGCCGTCGGCTCGAGGACCTGCGCGCCCGGCGGCTCCTCGGGCCGCGCTTTGCGCGAGCGCAGCATGTCCAGGCACACCCGCGCGACGACCGTCGTCAGCCACGCCTTGAGGTTATCGACTCCGCTCGTGTCGGAACGGCTGAGACGGAGCCAGGCTTCCTGGACGGCGTCGTCCGCCTCGCTCAGGGAGCCGAGCATCCGGTACGCCACGGCCCGAAGATGGGTCCGGTTCTCCTCGAACGGTTCGGCCAGGCAGTCGCGCTCGTCCATGGTCACATCCTTTGCTCGCGATCCGTCATGGCATTGACGAACGTAACCCAACCGATGTGACGAGGAGATGGATCATGCAACCAAGGATGAAGAACCCGGCGATGATCGTTCCTGATGCCATGCAGGCCCTGCTTGCCCTGGGGGCGTCAGCGGAAAAGGGCGGCGTGCCATCGCGGACGCTCGGCCTTGTCCACCTGCGAGCGAGCCAGATCAACGGCTGCAGCCTCTGTGTCGACATGCACCCTCGCATCCTCAAGAAGGCAGGCGAAACAGACGAGCGCCTCTTCGCGTTGGCTGCCTGGCGGGATGCGCCCTACTTCACGGATGCCGAGCGGGCCGCGCTGGCTCTCACCGAGGCCATCACCCGCCTGAGCGACCGGGCCGACCCGGTGCCCGACGAGATCTGGAGGGAGGCCGCCCGGCATTACAGCGAGGCGGCGCTTGCGGCCCTGGTCCTTTCGATCGCCACGATCAACGTCTGGAACCGCCTCAACGTCGCCACCAGGCAGGTGGCGGGCTCCGGCCCGCGCTGACGGCACCAGTGTTGTTCGACGGCGCACACGCGGTCGAAACCAGATCGAAATTTTTCCGGGGGGCCTGCTGTGGTGTCCTACGCGTGATACCCGGGAGCTACTGGTATGCGCCGACGAATCGTGAAGACGATGGTGTTGCTCGTCCTCGCTCTCGCCGTGCCGGCGCGTGCCCTTGCGGCGCTTGGCGCTGACGCCAGTTCGGTGGCGCGCGATCAGGAAGCGCTCAAGGGCGCGCTCACCGTCACTCCGGCCGTCGGATACGAGATCCATGAGCTCAAGATCTCCTCGGGCGTGGTGCGCGAATACCTCGCGCTCGGCGGGCTGGTCTTTGCCGTGAGCTGGCAAGGCCGCCGGGCGCCCGACTTGCGCCAGCTCCTCGGCGCGTATTTCGAGCGCCATGCGGCGGAGGCGCGGGCCCATCGCACCGGGCATCACGTCCTCTCGATCGAAACGCCGGACCTCGTGGTGAGCGCGGTCCGCTACCAGCGCGGCTTCCAGGGTCGGGCGGTCCTTCCCGCCCTCATCCCGGCGGGCGTGACCCGCGCTGAGCTCCATTGATCAGGACGCTGACCGTGCAGAAGGCCATCGTCCTGATCAATGGAGCCGCTGCCGCCGCCTGCGTGGTTGCCGCCTGTGGAGGAGGCGGTAACGGCGGCGGCGCAGCGCCGCTCAACGTGGTCGCGGCCACCGTCGACAGCGGACCGGCCGCGGCCCCCGGCAGCGTCGATATCCTGTTCGTCAGCGTCACCATCTGTGCGCCCGGCACTGCTATCTGCCAGACCATCGATCACGTTCAGGTCGACACGGGTTCGACGGGCTTCCGGGTGCTCGGCGAAGTGCTGGGTGCCGGAGTGACCAGCGATCAGCTGCAGCAGGCCACCGACGCCAGCGGCAACCCGCTCGTCGAATGCATGCAGTTCGCCGACGGCTACAGCTGGGGTCCGATCAAGCTCGTCGATCTCACGATCGGCGGCATGAAGGCGGCGTCGGTACCGATCCAGGTCATCGGCGATCCCGCGTATGCCTCGCGCACGATCCCGAGCGCCTGTTCGAGCTTCGTGAACGTCCCCGAGAACAGCCTGGCCCAGTTCGGAGCCAATGCGATCCTCGGCATTGGCAACTTCCTCGAGGACTGCGGCAGTTCCTGCGCGAGCGGCGCGCAGGATGGCAGCGCCTACAACGTCTGCCCGCCGGCGATGGCTCCGGCCTGTCAGCCGGCCACCATGGACCTCACCGGGCAAGTGCAAAACCCCGTGGCGATGTTCAGCAGCGACAACAACGGCGTACTCATCCAGCTGCCTTCCGTGGCCCCGCCCGGCGCGATCGCTGCCACCGGCAGCCTCGTCTTCGGGATCGACACCGCGAGCAACAACGCTCTCGGGAACGCCACGGTTTACGGGCTCGACAGCGCTGGCAACCTCGGCACTACCGTGGCGGGCCTGCAGGCGTTCAGTTCGGCCTTCATCGATTCCGGCTCGAACGGCTACTTCTTCAACGACCCTGGGCTGCAGCCGTGCTCCGGCAACTCCTCCTTCTACTGTCCACCGGGCCCGACCTCGTTCAGCGCGACCATCACCGGAACGAATGGCGCCACGGCGGCAATCGCCTTCACCGTCGACAATGCCGTCAGCGACCTCGGCACCAACGCGGCTGCGCTTCCGAATCTCGCTGGATCGACAGGCACGGGTCTGGCTGGCGACACCTTCGACTGGGGCCTCCCGTTCTTCTACGGCCGTTCGGTCTACGTGGTCTTCGAGGGCAAAACGGCGCTCGGCTCGAGGCTCGTCGGACCGTACGTGGCGTTCTAGGCGACACTTCGGGCGTTCCGCCGCAAGGCGATTCGGGGACACCATACGCAACCCGCTACGGGCATGTCGCGCCGACGGTCCAGTTCGCACCGAAGCCCAGGTCGGGCGCGCGGTCGGCGGCTGCCGTGTAGTAGACGGCCTGGAACGAGCCGTGCGACTCCGCGAACGGCAGGGTCAACGATGCCCCTGCTGGCGGGCTGCCCACGTCCGCGAGCGGCACGTCGATCACGAAGGTCCCGTTCGGTCCGGTCGTGGCGGTACCGATGATGGTTTGGTTCACCGGATTGAAGTTGCTCGTGAACGTGCCATCGTCATAGCTGAACGCGCCTACACCCAGCGCCCCGGTGCTCTGCGCTCGCGCGTAGTAGGTCGTGCCGTTGTAGTTCCAGAACACGGCCCACAGCGCGCCGCCCAGGTTCACCGGTGGCGGGGGCGCAGAGAGGCTCTTGATGGTCATCGTCACCCGCAGCGTGCTTGAGTTGGGCGACGAGAACGACGCGTTGACGAAGTCGAGGTTGTCCATGTTCGAGCCGTCGCCCGCGGGGTAGTC
>MNFJ01000055.1 GCA_001918155.1 Deltaproteobacteria bacterium 13_1_40CM_4_68_19 | reverse complement strand
GAGCCAGTCGATCAGGTCGATCTTGGTGACGATGGCGGCGAGTTGATCGCCGTCCTTCACGATCGCCACGTGGTCGGTCGCGAAGAGCTCCTTCAATCGCGAGACCGGCGTGCGCAGCGTGACGACGCCGGCCAGCGGCTTCATGACGGCGGAGATCGGCTCGTCGAGCCTGTGCCGCCCGTCGATCAGCGCCTGCAGCAAGTCCACCTCGTGCAGCATCGCGACCGGCTTGTTCCCGGCCTCGACGACCGGAAGCTGGGAGACTCCGTGCCGCTTCATCAGATCGACGGCGTGCTTGGCGTGGTCGGTCGGTTTCACCGTATAGAGCGGAGGCCTCTTTCCGCCGAGCAGGTCGGCGACGGTGCCGAGCCGATCGGTGGGATCGAGGAAGCCGTTGTCCTTCATCCACTCGTCCGAATAGAACTTGGTGATGTAGCGCGAGCCGCTGTCGGGCAGCACGACCACGATGTTCTTGCCCGCGCCGATCTCCTTGGCCAGATCGACGGCGACGTGCGCCGCGGAGCCCGAGGACCCGCCGCCGAAGAGGCCTTCCTCGCGCGCGAGCCTTCGCGCCATCACGAAGCTCTGCTTGTCGTCGACGCGGCGGACGTCGTCGAGCACGGCGAAGTCCATCGCCTTGCAGAGCATGTCCTCGCCGATGCCTTCCACCTTGTAGACGTGCGGCTGGGTGAGCTTTCCGGTCTTGAAGTAGTCGAGGTAGACGGACCCCTCCGGATCGACGCCGATGTTCCGCATCCCGCGGAACTTCTCCTTCAAGTATTTGCCGGCGCCCGACATGGTGCCGCCGGTGCCCAGCCCTGCGACGAAGAAGTCGAGGTTGAACCCGGCCGTGCGGCAGTCCTTCTCGATCTCCGGCCCGGTGATGCGGTAGTGCGCCTCGATGTTGTCGGGGTTGTGGTACTGGTTCAGCATGAATGAGCCCGGTATCTCGCGGTGGATGCGCTTGGCCGTCTCGTAGTAGCTGCGCGGATCCTCCGCGGCGACGTTGGTCGGCGTCACCACCACCTCGGCGCCGAACGCCTTCAGCGCGTTGATCTTCTCCGTGCTCATCTTGTCCGGCATGGTGAACACGCAGCGGTAACCCTTCACCGCCGCCCACAATGCCACCCCCATGCCGGTATTGCCGGAGGTGTTCTCGACGATGGTGCCGCCAGGCCGCAGCCGGCCCTCCCGCTCGGCCTTGTCGAGGATGTACATGGCCATGCGGTCCTTGACGGACCCGCCGGGATTCATGAACTCGCACTTTGCGTAGACGGCCGCGTCGTCCGGACCGGCGACCTTGTTCAGCCGCACCAGAGGCACGTTCCCGATCGCCTGCAGGATGTTCTGGAAGACGGGCATCGTCGGCTCCTCCGGACGAAGGAGTTATAGATCAGGAGAGCGCGGGCGGTGCGTGCTACTCTGCCCCGACACATGAATGAAGTACAACTGCAGGCCGCCTACACGTCGGCGACGGGCCAGCCGGCGGGGCGAGTCGAGCGGCTGCCCGGAGGGGCGGGCAATCGCATCTACTGGCGCGTGCACGGGATGACGGGCCCCAACGCCATCGTGATGGAGCTGCCGCCGGATCCGGTGAAGAGCGAAGAGGCGAGCAAGGATCACGCGCCACAAGAATTGCCATTCGTCAATGTGCACCGGTACCTCGATCGCATCGGCGTGCGCGTTCCCCGCATCCTCCTCGACGCGGCCCGCGACGGCTTCCTGGTGATCGAGGACCTGACCGATCGGACCCTCGAGCGGGCGCTGCAGGAAGGCGTGAATCGGAAGAAGCTGTATACCCATGCGATCGATCAGCTGGCGCGGCTGCGGGCCCATGCGGAGCGCAGCCCGGACCCGAGCTGCTTCGCCTGGTCGCGCGCCTTCGATTACGACCTGTATCATTGGGAATTCGAGCACTTCATCGAGTACGGGCTGCTCGCGCGCGGGGCGACGCCGACCGGGGCGGAGCTGCAGGCGCTGCGGGAGCATTTCGCGCGCATCTGCCGCGAGCTGGCCGGCGCGCCGCGCGGCTTCACGCACCGGGACTACCAGAGCCGGAACATCATGGTGCTCGCCAATGGCGAGCAGGTGGTGATCGACTTCCAGGACGCCTTGCAAGCGCCGCGGCAATACGATCTGGTCGCCCTGTTGCGCGACAGCTACGTAGAGCTGGACCGGCCGCTCATCGACGCCATGCTCGCGCGCTATCTGCAGCGCTTCGTAGCGGAAGGCGGGCCGCGGCTCGACTCCGGCGAGTTCGTCGCCTTCTTCGATCTGCTGACGGTGCAGCGCAAGCTGAAGGACGCCGGGCGGTTCGTGTTCATCGACCGGGTGAAGAAGAATCCGTCGTTCCTGCCGCACATCCCCAGCTCGCTGCGGTACGTGCGCGACGCGCTCAAGCGCAGGGCCGAGCTCAAGGACGTGCAGCAGATCCTGCGCAAGCACGTGCCGGAGCTGCGGTGAGGATCGTCGCCGTCCTGCCCTTTGCGGTGGATGGCATCGATCCGCAGGCGCACGACCTCGCGCGCTGGCTCGCCGGGGAAACGGCCTGGGAGCTGTGCGGGCCGGCGGCGGACGCGCGGCTGGTGGTCGATCCGGTGGAGGTATCCGCCGCTTCGCTGGGCGATGCCGCCGGGCAGCTCGGAGCGGACTTCGCGCTCGGGGCCACCCTGACGCGCGCCGGGGAGCGGCTCACGCTGCAGCTGCTCCTCGCCGACGCGCGCGGTGCCGTGCGGGAGCAGTGGGACGAGCGGGTGCAGGTCGGCGCCGCCGCGCAACTCGGCCGTCGGATCGCCCGGCGCACCTTGGCGGCGCTGGGTGAAGACGCCGCGGCGCCGCCGGCCACGATGGAGCCGGAGATGCCGGCCGAGGCCATCCTGCGCCTGTGTCGTGCGGCCCGTCGCGAGGGCGTGGACGATCTGCTCGCCCTGACCGGGGAGTTTCCCGCTCTCGCCGCCGCGTCTCGCGCGCTGCTGCACGCTGCCCAGCGCGCGATCGGAGGCGAGCGGATGCCGGCGCTCTTCGCCGCGCTGGAGCGCCTCGCCCAGGCGCGGCCGGACGATCCCGACGTCTTGCTCGCGCTCGGTGACTACCGCGCTCTGCACCTGGACGAGGCCGGCGCAAGAGAGCTGTACCTGCGTGCGCGCGACGCGGCGGAAGACCCGCGCCTTGCATCCCTGGCCTGCCTCCGGCTAGCGAGCATCGCCGAGAGCGCGGACCGGAGCGACGAGGCCATCCAACACTTGCGCGCCGCGATCCGGCTCGCGGACGACGCCCGGGCGCATGCCCGGCTCGGGACGCTGCTGCTCGCCAAGGACCCGGTCGGCGCCATCCTCGCGCTCACGCGGGCGACCGTGCTGGCGCCGGACGATGCCGCGCTCCACCTCGCCCTCGCTCGCGCATTGCGGGAGCAGGGCGGCGATCCGGCCCGGGCGCTCGCTGCGGCGGCTCGAGCTGCTCGTCTCGCCGAAGGGGACCCCTCGCTCGCCGACGAAGTCCGCGCCGAGCTCGAGCTCCTCGTTCAGGGCTGAGCGTTCATCGCCCGGCGCGCTCGAAGCGGAACTCTCGGAGATCGCGAGGAGCGATCCCGCCGTCCTCCGCGGGAGTGCGCCTGCAGTCTGCGCCGATGGCCGCGGAGACTTCCACCACCAGTTGGAGCGCCTCCGGCTTGCAATCGCTGACCCGGGTCTCGAACTCCACCGGGCAAGCGCGGCCGCTCGGCGACTCCCCTGTGGTGCGCATGACGCCCGAAACGGCGTCCTCGCCCCGGCGCAGCTCGAACGTGATCGGCTCCACGGGGTTGCTCAGGCCGCCATCGTCCTCCCGCTGCAGGTACTCGCCCCGGATCACGCCGGCATCATCGCGAAAGCGGTAGGCAAAATGCCGATCGCTCGAGTTGAGCCACAGCCCGGAGAGGTCCTGATCGCAGAACCGGTGCCGAGGCGGCGACGCCTTCCTGCATGCGGCCGCGGCGAGGCAGCAAAGGAAGACGACGAGGCGGGGCATGGAGTCCTTTCGCGGCCGGCGGTACTATCACGGAATGCGAATCCTGCTCGTCGCGCTCTTTCTCCTCGCGGCCGCTGCCGAAAAGCCGGCGCCTGCTCCGGAAAAGGGCGCTCCGGCGCAGCCGAAGAAGCGGCGCACCGTGCCGACGCCACACCCGGCGCCGGGTCCAATTCGCACCGAAAAGTCCAGGACCGCGATGGCCTGACCTGGACCGGTGCTCCGCCGCTGGCTCGGTCCGAGGTCATGAGATGCGCTCCTAGCGCAATGGACCGAGCAGCAGCCGCTCGCTTCGCTCCACGTCGCTGAAGTCGGCCAGCACCAGCTCTGCTCCGTGCTCCGCGAGCTCGTGGACGCTGTAGCGTCCCGTCGCGACACCGCAGGCGGGAAGCCCCGCGTCGTGCGCGGCGAGCACGTCGCGCGGGGTGTCGCCGATCACCAGCCCTTCGGTCGCCCCCAGCTCGCAAGCGCGGCTCCAGGCGGTGCGCACGATCTCGGCGCGGGGCTCCGCGTCGCTGCCGTAGCCGCCGAAACGGAAGGAACCCCACAGACCGGCGCAGGTCAGCTTCAGCTCCGCGCCCCGCGCGAGATTGCCGGTGCAAAGCCCGAGGAGAACGCCGCCGCGCGCCTGCAGCCGCTCGAGCAGGACGAAGACGCCGGGCAGGGCGACATAGGCCTGGCGCGCGCACTGCACGGCGAGCGCGTCGAGGTAACGGACGAGGACGGCGTCGATGTCGCTCGCCGTCACGCCACGAAGCCGCTCGTCGAGCGGCACTGCCTGGTTCCCCTCGGCGGCGAGGACCGCGCGCGCGATCGCGCGATCGGTCATGCCGTCGAGCCGCATCTTGCGCAGCTCGGCGGCTGCCCGCGGACGCGCGTGCAGCGCCTGGCCGAGAGCGCGGCTTCCGGCGCCGCCGCTGTGGGTGAGGGTCCCGTCGAGATCGAAGAGCAGCGCTCTCATGCGCCGGAGACGACCAGCTCCGCGAAGCGGATGGTAGGCGAGGCCGTCGAGGCCCGGAACTCGAGGTCGTCGCCGACCGCATCGATCCCGCGCAGCATCTCGAGGAGATTGCCGCTCACGGTGACCTCCTGCACGGGATACGCCAGCTCGCCGTTCTCGATCCAGATGCCGTTCGCGCCGCGCGAATAATCGCCCGTGACCACGTCCGCGCCCCGGCCCAGCATGGCCGTGACGTACAGTCCGTTCTTCACGCCCTTGACGATCGCCTCGGGGTTCTGCGTGCCGGCCTGCAGATAGAAGTTGCTGGTGCCGATCGACGGCAGGCTCGCCCAGGCGCGCGACGCGCTGCTGGTGCTCTTCGCCTTCGCCTTGCGCGCGGTGGTGGCGTCGTACAGGAAGCTCCGGAGTACGCCCTGTTCGATCACCGGTGTCCGGCGGGAGACAACGCCCTCGCCATCGAAGGGGCGGGTGGCGATGCCGTGAGGGAGGGTGGCGTCGTCCACCAGCGTCACTTCCTTGGACGCGACCGGCTTGCCCATCAGCGCGCCGAGGAAGCTCGACTTCTTGTGCACGAGCAGGCCGTTCACGGCGGCGGAGACGCCGCCGATGAACCCCGCGGCCATCTGTGGATCGAAGACGACGGGAACGCGCTGGGTCTTCGGCTTGCGCGCGCCCAGCATGCGCGCGGCGCGCCGCGCGGCGATGCGGCCGATCTCCTCGGGGCTTTGAAGGGTGGCGAGCGTCCTGCGCGTGTCGCTCCAGGAGGCGGTCTGCAGCTGCCCGTCCGCTTCGGCGACCGGCGAGCAGTACACATAGGCGTAAGAGGCGCGCGACTCTCCGCGCGCGCCCTGGCTGGAGGCGATGGCCGCCTGCGAGAGGAAATCGCCCGCGCCGGTGGAATCGAACTTGCGCACGCGCGGATCCTCGGCGCGCGCCGCCTTCTCCGCTTCCCTGGCGGCGCGCAGCTTCCATTCGGGCGCGATCTCCTCGATCGCCGGATCGTATTCGCCCCCGGCAACGGCCCCGAGCTGGGCGCCGCGCGGGAGCCCGTTCGCGGGGTCCTTCGCGGCGCCTTGGGCGAGCGCGACGGCTTTCCCGGCGAGCCCCTTCAGGCCGTCCTTCGACAGGTCCGTCCCGTAGGCGAAGCCGAGCCGCTGCCCGCAGATGACGCGCAGGCCAATCCCTTTCGACGATGCCTGGTGGAGCTCCTCCACCTCGCCGTCGCGCACCCGCACCGACGCCTCGCGCGTCCGCTCCGCATACGCTTCCGCCTCCGCGGCGCCGGCCTTGCGCGCGAGCGTGACCAGCAGCTCGCAGGTATCGAGCAGCTTCATGCGCCGGTGCCCCCGACGGTGACGCTGTCGATGCGCACCGTCGGCAGTCCCACGCCGACGGGCACCGCCTGCCCGTCCTTGCCGCAGGTGCCGAGGCCGGGATCGTGCGAGGCGTCGGAGCCGACGGCGCTGACGTTTTTCAGCGCCTCGGGTCCGACGCCGATCAGCATCGCGCCCTTGACGGGCTTGGTGATCTCTCCCCCTTCGATCAGATACGCCTCGCTGATCTCGAAGACGAAGTTTCCGTTCGAGATGTCCACCTGGCCGCCGCCGAACTGGCGACAATACAGTCCCCTCTCGACTCCAGAGATGATCTCCTCGGGCGTCTGATCGCCCGGCGCGAGATAGGTATTGGTCATGCGCGGCAGAGGCGCGTACCGGAAGCTCTGCCGCCGGCCGGAGCCGGTGCTGCGCTGGCCGGTGAGCTTGGCGTTCAGGTGATCATAGAGGTAACCCTTGAGCACCCCGTTCTCGATCAGGACCTTGCGCTCGCCGGGGTTGCCCTCGTCGTCGACGTTGATCGACCCGCGGCCTCCCGCGACGGTGCCGTCGTCGATCACCGTGACGAGCTCGCTCGCCACCTTTTCGCCGAGCTTGCCGGCGAAGAGCGAGGTCCCCTTGCGGATGAAATCGGCCTCCAGGCCGTGTCCCACCGCTTCGTGGAGGAGGATGCCGCTCCACCCTGGCGCGAGCACAACCGTCTGCGGGCCCGAGGGCGCTGGCACGGCGCCGAGCGTGGCCACCGCCTGCCGCGCGGCCTCGCGGCCCACCTGCTGGGGCGAGAAATCCTCGAAGAAGCGGAAGTCGACGCGGCCGCCTCCGCCGTAGAAGCCGGTGCGCCGTTCGCCGTTCTTGCCGAAGGCGACGCACTGGACCGAGAGGCGGCAGAGATCCTGCCGGTCTTCGGCGAGGTGACCGAGCGTATTGGCGACGAGGATCTCGCGCGTCTGGTCCGCGTAGCCGCCGGTGACCTGCTTCACGCGCCGGTCGTAGGCGCGCGCGGCCGAGTCGGCCTGCTGCAGTAGCTCGATCTTGCGCGCCACGTCGATGGAAGCGAGCGGAGTGCGCACCTGGTAGTAGGTGGGGAGCGGGGTGCGCGACATGTTCACCGGTCCAGGCTCGCGGTTGCCGTCGGCGATCAGCGCGGCGGTATGCGCGGTGCGGAGCAGGGCTGCCTCATCGAGATCGTCTGAATATGCGTAGCCGACCTGTGCGCCGCGGATGGCGCGGACGCCGACGCCGGTGACCGAGCCGGACTGCGCGCTCTTGATGCTGCCCTCGTCGAGCGTCGCGGCCGTGGTGGTGTTCCGCTCCACGTACACTTCCGCGAAGTCGGCGCCGCGCGACATGGCGGCGGAGAGCAGCCGCTCGACGAGCGGAAGCGGCAGGAGCGGCGCGCGCGTCGATGCCTTGCTTTTGCGGGGCATGGGACTGCATGGATAACTCATGCGCCTCTTCTTTGCATTGCCGCTGCCGGGCGAAGCGAAGGATCGGCTGCGTGCGCCGCTCGAGGCGGCGAAGAAGGCGGGCGGAGACGGCGTGAGCTTCACGCGCATCGAGCAACTCCACTTCACGCTTGCTTTCCTGGGCGAGCAGCCGGGACCGGACGAGGCGCTGGCGGCGGGCGAGGCGCTGCGCGAAGGGGCGCCATTCGAGGTGGCGCTCTCGGGAACGGGCGCATTTCCCAACGCAGCCCGGCCGCGCGTCCTCTGGCTTGGGGTGAAGGACGGCGCGGCGCTGCTGATCGAGGCCGCCGAGCGCCTGCGTGCCGCCTTGCGCCAGCGCGGATTCACGCTGGAGGAGCGCCCCTTCCGGCCTCATCTCACGTTCGCCCGGGTGCGGCCGCGGGGAGAGCAGTCGGCGAAGCGGGCGCTGGCGGCCATCACCCCGGGCGAGTTTGCCCGCTGGACGACGCGGGAGGCGTGCCTGATGCAGAGCGTCCTCGGCAAGGGCGGAGCGACGCACACCGTGCTGCGCGCGTTCCCGTTCCGCTGATAGTGTGCGGAGCGATGGCGGGAGCGGACGAGATCGCGCGCAGCGAGCTGGATGCGCTCCGAGCGCGCGGGCTATTGCGGTCGATGGAGCCTTTGCGGACCCCGCCGGGGGCCGAGGTCGAGCTGCGTCCCGGGGAGCGGCTGATCAACTTCAGCTCCAACGACTACCTCGGGCTCGCTTCTGACCCCCGCATCGTCGAGGCGCTCGCCGGTGGAGCGCGCGCGTGGGGCGCCGGGGCAGGCGCGAGCCGGCTGGTCTGTGGCGACTTCCTGCCGCAGCACGAGCTGGAGGCGCAACTCGCCCGGTTCGAAGGCACCGAGGCAGCAATCCTCTTCGGCAGCGGCTACGCCGCCAATTGCGGCCTCCTCGCCGCGCTCGCCGGCCCCGAGGACCTGATCTTCTCGGATGCCCTGAACCACGCCTCGATCGTCGACGGTTGCCGCCTTTCCAGGGCGCGCATCGAGATCTACCCGCACGGCGATGTCGGCGCGGTCGCCCGCCTGCTGCGGTCGCCGGCGCGTCGCAAGCTCGTCGTCACCGACGCCATCTTCTCCATGGACGGAGACCGCGCTCCGCTCCGCGAACTGGCCGAGGTCTGCGCGAATGCGCAAGCCTTGTTGGTCGTGGACGAGGCCCACGCGACCGGCGTCCTCGGCCCGCGCGGCGCCGGCCTTTGCTCCGAGCTCGGTGTCACCGCCGATCTGCGCATGGCCACGCTCTCCAAGTCGTTTGGGGTGGCCGGCGCGTACGTCGCCGCCTCGCGGGCGATCTGCGACCTGCTCGTCAACCGCGCCCGCCCGCTGATCTTCTCCACCGCGCTGCCGCCGGCCCTCGCCGTCGCCGCGCTGGCATCCCTGACGATCCTTGCCGGCGCGGAGGGAGACCAGCGCCGGACCCGGCTGTGGACGAACGTGCGCCGCTTCGCCGCCGGCCTCCGTGCGCTCGGCGTCACCGCGCGCGAAGACAGCGCGATTTTCCCGATTCTCGCGGGCGCGCCCGAGCGCGCGCTGGCGACGGCCGCCCGCCTGCGCGAGCTGGGCATCCTCGCCAAGGCCATCAGGCCGCCCACGGTCCCGCCGGGCACCAGCCGCATCCGCTTCGCGCTGAGCGCCACACACACCGAGGCGCACATCGATGCCGCTCTCGCCGCGCTCCGCGCGTGCTAAAACCTTCGCTCGATGAGTGAGATCCCGAAATCAATCGAGGAGGCTGAATCGCGCCACCAGCGCCTTGTCGCCCTGGATCGCGCGCATCTCTGGCACCCATTCACGCAGATGCAGACCTGGCTCGAGCCGCTCCCGGGCGACGAGCCGGTGATCATCGAGCACGCGCGTGGCTCCTGGATCTTCGACACGCGCGGGCGCAAGTACCTCGACGCGATCTCGTCCCTGTGGGTCAACGTGCATGGACACCACCGGCCGGAGATCGACAGCGCCATCCGTCTTCAGCTCGAGCACGTGGCGCACACGACGTTGCTCGGGCTCGCCTCGACGCCGTCGATCGAGCTGGCGGCGGAGCTCGTTGCGCGGGCTCCACGGGCCGGCCTCCCTCCGGGCGAGCACGGCCTGACCAAGGTCTTCTATTCGGACAACGGCAGCACCGCGGTGGAAGTCGCGCTGAAGATGGCGTTCCAGCACTGGAAGCAGCGGGGCAAGCCGGAGAAGCGCAAGTTCGTCGCACTGGCGGAGGGCTACCACGGCGACACACTGGGGTCGGTCAGCGTCGGGGGGGTCGATCTGTTCCACGAGATCTTCCGGCCGCTGCTGTTCGACTGCTTGCGCGTCCCGGCGCCTTACGCCTATCGCTGGCCCACCGGGCCGAAGCACTGCCTCGAGTCCGCTGCTTTGGCGGCGGAATCGATGATCCACGGAAGGCGCGACGAGATCGCAGCGGTGATCCTCGAGCCTCTGGTGATGGGCGCCGCCGGGATGATCACGCACCCGCCGGGCTACCTGAAGCGCATCGCGCGCGCCTGCAGGGAGAACGGCGTCCTGCTGATCTGCGACGAGGTGGCGACCGGATTCGGCCGCACCGGCACGCTCTTCGCCTGCGAGCAGGAGGAGGTGGTGCCGGATTTCCTCTGCCTCGCGAAGGGGCTCACGGGCGGGTACCTGCCGCTCGCAGCGACCCTCACCACCGACGCGGTCTACGAGAGCTTCCTCGGACCGTTCGAGTCGAAGCGCACCTTCTTCCACGGCCACAGCTACACCGGCAACCCGCTCGCCTGCGCCGCCGCCCTCGCCTCGCTCCGTCTGTTCGACGAGGACCGCACCCTCGATCACGCCAGCGCGATGGGGCAGCGGCTTGCGGAAGGCCTCGCGCCGCTCGCCGAGCTGCCGCATGTCGGCGACATCCGGCAGCGCGGCCTGATGATCGGCATCGAGCTGGTGCGCGACCGCAAGACGAAGGAGGAGTTTCCCTACGCCGAGCGGGTGGGGCACAAGGTCGCGCTCGCCGCGCGCCAGCGGGAGCTGATGCTGCGGCCCTTGGGCAACGTGGTGGTGCTGATGCCCCCGCTCTCGATCAAGCCGGCCGAGGTGGATTTCCTCGTGGACAGTGTTCGCGAGTCGATCGTCGAGGCGACCGGGTGAAGGGCTTCTTCGTCGCCGGCACCGACACCGGTGTCGGCAAGACGGAGATCGCGCGCGCGATCTGCGCCTCGCTCGCTCGCAAGGGACTGCGCCCGCTGGCGCTGAAGCCGGTGGAGACCGGATGCGAGCCCGACCGGCCGGAGGACGCGCTCGCGCTGCGCGAGGAGTGCGGAAGCGCGCAGTCCCTGGACGAAGTCTGCCCTTATCGATTCCGGCTCCCCGCCGCGCCCTTGGTGGCGGCGGAGGCGGAGGGCGCACAGATCGACCTGCTGCGCATCGAGCAACTGGTCGCGCGGGCGAGCACGCCGATCGTGGTGGAGGCCGCGGGAGGCCTGCTGGTGCCGCTCGCGCGGGAGCCGCTTTCGCTCGACCAGATGGACCCTGCGGACAGGGCGCCGGCGCTGGCGATCGTGACCAACCTCGATCTCGCCGAGCGGCTGCGGCTTCCGGTCGTGCTGGTGGGACGGGCAGGACTCGGGACGCTGAACCACTGCGCCCTCAATGTGGACGCGCTCGAGCAGCGCGGGCTTCTCCTCGCGGCGGTGGTGCTCAACCGGACTTCCGCGGAGGATGATCCGACGGTGGCGACCAACGCGCGCTGGGTCTCGGAGATGACCGGCGCGAACGTGCTCGGGCCGGGTCCGTTCGTCTCCGATCGGGCGGCGCGGCTGGAAGCGCTCGCCAGGCTCGTCGCGCCCCTGTTCGGCTGGGAGCGGTCGGCCGCCTCCGTCCTTCGTTGACACTGCTCCGGCCCGCCGATAGATTCCGCGGCCGCTGAATGAATGGGCATTCAGTTCTTCCGCCGGAGAGCCGATGGCCGAGCAGACGCCCAAGTCCTACTTCGAGGAGAAGATCGCGAGGAAGCTTGTCGAGAAGCCCGAGACCTCGAAGGCGGTGAACTCGATCTACGAGTTCAACATCACCGGCGAGAACGGCGGCGTCTGGACGGTGGACCTGACGAAGGAGCCCGGCAGCGTGCAGGCAGGTTCGACGGGAAACGCGAAGTGCATCGTCACCTGCGCGGCGAACGACTTCATGAACATCGTCTCCGGGAAGATGAACCCGCAGATGGCGTTCATGAGCGGGAAGCTGAAGATCAAGGGCGACATGGGGCTCGCCATGAAGCTGCAGAAGGTGATTGGGTAGCCCCGGCCGCCGCAGGCGGCTTAGGGGCTATGCCTGAGCACGGTCATTCCGCAGAACCCTCCCAGAGTGCGGTTCGGGCCGCTCGACGGCGTTCGCGTCCTCGACCTGTCCCGGCTGTTGCCCGGACCGTACGCCTCGCTCGTCCTGAGCGACCTGGGCGCGGACGTGGTGAAGGTGGAGGACCCCGAGCATGGCGATTACTTGCGCCAGATTTCCGCCGGGATGTTCGCCGCCCTGAACCGCGGGAAGAGGTCGATCGTCCTCGATCTGAAGACTTCCTCGGATGCGGCGGAGCTCCGCCGCCTGTGCGCGGTGACGGACGTGCTCATCGAGTCCTTCCGCCCCGGCGTGCTGGAGCGGCTCGGGTTCGCCGATCTCCTCGCGGACCCGGGACGGCTGGTGATCTGCCGCATCTCCGGCTACGGCCAGAGCGGGCCGTGGCGCGATCGAGCGGGGCACGACATCGGGTACGTCGCGCTTGCGGGGATCGTCGCGCGCAACGGCGGCGTGCCGGCAGTGCAGCTCGCGGATCTCTTCGGGGGCGGGCAGAACGCGGTGATCGGCGTGCTGGCGGCGCTGGTCGAGCGCGCCCGGACGGGCAGGGGGAGGGTGCTCGACGTGGCGATGGCGCAGGGTTCGACGGGCCTGCTGCTGCCGCACCTGGGCGAGCTTCCGGACGCGCCGGAGAACATGCTCGACGGCTCGCGCCCCTGTTATCGGGTGTACGCCTGCAAGGACGGCGGCAGGTACGCGCTGGGGGCGCTGGAGCCGAAGTTCTGGCAGCGGTTCTGCGCTGCGGTCGGGCGGCGCGCGTGGGCCGATCGCGGGTTCGATCGCGCGCTGGTCCCGGAGGTGGACGCGCTGCTCGCGACGCGCACGCGCGAGGAGTGGGACGTCTTTCTCTGCTCGGCCGACTGCTGCGGCGCGCCGGTGCTCGAGCCCTTCGAGCTGCGCGACCACCCGCTCTTCGCCGGGCTGTTCGCCGGCGACCTGCCGCGCACGTATCCGGCCCTGGTGGTGACGGCGGATCTGCCTGCAGGCCGCGCTCCGGCGAGCGGAGAGCACACCGAGGAAGTCCTGCGCGAGTGGTCCTCGCGCTGAGGCCGTCCTGCGGGCGTCCACGCGCATGCCGCGTGCGTTCGCGGCGCCAACTCGCTATTGCGGCGCGCGAGGAGGCACCAACCATGGCGAAACTCGCGTCGGCGGCTCTGGCGGCCCACGAGCTCGGACTTGCGGCGACGTTCGGCGGGATCCTCTTCGGAGAGACCGGCCTCGGGAAGTCGGTGAAGGTGCTGCCCGATGAGAAGGATCGCTCCCGCGTCATCGACCAGGCCTGGCGGACCTACTCGGTCCCGAAGACCATCGGCCTGATCACTACGGCGGCTACCTGGCTCATCGGCCGCTCCGTCTTCGGGGGCCGGTTCATCGGGCGCAAGATGCGCAACCTGATTGTGGCCAAGGACGTGGCCCTCGGCGTGACCGTGTTGACGGGCTTCGGTGCCCAGGTCTGCGGCAGGTTGCTGTCGCAAGAACAACCCTTCCCGGTGGATACCAACGGGAGGCCGTCCGAGGGCACGCCGGAGCGGGCAGCATCCCTGATCCGGACCGTGAATCTGCTCGGGTACGTCCAGCTGCTCGCGGCGGGCGCGGCCTTGGCGCTCACCTCGGCGCTGAATATTCGCGGTCACAAGAATACGCGCTGGGGAGCCGTCGCGCGCCTGTTGCCATAGCGGTTGACAAGGGAGCCCGACGGGACTTATACGACGCACCCCAACCTGACGCGGGGTGGAGCAGTCCGGTAGCTCGTCGGGCTCATAACCCGAAGGTCGCAGGTTCAAATCCTGCCCCC
>MNFJ01000175.1 GCA_001918155.1 Deltaproteobacteria bacterium 13_1_40CM_4_68_19 | reverse complement strand
CGTTCGCAGAAATCACCGACGACGACATCGACAACCTGTTCAGCGAGTGAGGAAGGCGCCGCCCGGATGAGCTTCATCAACTACAGCTCGCGCGAGATCAACTGCAAGATCGTCTATTACGGCCCGGGGCTCTGCGGGAAGACGACGAATCTGCAGTACATCTACGCGAACACCAACCAGCAGGCGAAGGGGAAGATGATCTCGCTCGCCACGGAGACCGAGCGCACGCTCTTCTTCGACTTCCTCCCGCTCTCGCTCGGAGAGATCCGCGGCTTCAAGACCCGGTTCCACCTCTACACGGTGCCGGGGCAGGTGTTCTACGACGCCTCCCGCAAGCTCATCCTCAAAGGGGTCGACGGCGTCGTGTTCGTGGCCGACTCGCAGATCGAGCGCACCGAGGCCAACGTCGAGTCCGTCGAGAACCTGCGCACCAACCTGGGGGAGCAGGGATACGACCTGGACAAGATCCCCTACGTCATCCAGTACAACAAGCGCGACCTTCCCAATGCCGCGCCGCTCGACGAGCTGCAGAACCTGCTCAACCCGAAGGGTGTGCCGCACTTCGAGGCGGTGGCGCCGAAGGGCGAGGGCGTCTACGAGACGTTGAAGGCGATCGCGAAACTGATCCTGACCGAGCTGAAGAAGGGAACCTGAGCTAAGCCGTCTTCAGCGTGACCTGCTTCTCGAACGCGGTGGCGCACGCGTCGACGATCTGTTGCAGATCGTACGGCTTGCAGAGCAGCTCCACGGCGTCGTTCGGGCCGATCAACTCTTCCAGCGCGCGCTTGTTCGTGGTGGTGACCACGAATGCGCGACCCTGCATGACCTTGGAGTTCCGCATCAGCCGCAGGAAGGTCCAGTTGGTATCGTACGGCGGAGCGACGTCGTAGACATCACGTCCGGGTTGTGCTCCTCGACGAACTGGATCATGTCCAGCCGGCCGCGCTTGAGATCGTCGATGTGCGCCATCACCGCCTGGAAACCGGCCTGCTGGAGCGACTCGCGAACGAGCTCGAGGACCTCTGCATTGGTGTTGAAGATGGCGACGATCCGTGGCTTCGCTTCCAACCAGGCCTCCCCGCAGAGTTCGATCGGAACCTGCGCAGGCCGCACTCCCCCGGGCAAGCCTGCTCCCTTCCGTTCAACGATCAGCACGAGCGCGGTCCCGCGCGAGCGGCGGACCTCTTGGGCAGGCGGTCGCCGCCCCGCCTGCAACCGATGGGATGTGGCGTGCGCACATGCAGCGCGATGGGGTACGTTCAGTGCGATGGAGGAGAAGCTCCGCCAGCTGCTGCAGGATGCATTCGGCGAGGCGGCCGCCCGCGACGCGAACGTCGCCATCGCCCGGGCGCGTCGCGGCCCCGCGCCCCGGGCCCCTGCAGCGGACGATGCGCCGGGGCTGCGCTTGTACGAGATCATCCTCACCGGATTCGCGGCGTTCGCCAGCGATCTGCTGCCGAAGCTCGTCTACCACCTGGAATCGATCGGCGCGCATCTCCCCGACTGCCGGGGAGTGCTGATCGCGGCCTTCGTCGGGGAGCGGCTGCACTTCGTCGAGGCGAAAGCGTTCATCGCGCGAGCCTGCGAAATCCTGGGCGTCGCCCCCGAGGAGCTGGTCCGCCGGCATGGCACGGGCGAGCGGCGGACGGCCGCTGGCTCCGGGCCGCTGCTCCTGCCCGGGCCCAAGGGCGATGCTTGATCGGCCTCTCGCGATCGGTGCAGACTGAATGACGCGATGCGCAGGAGCGCCGTTCTCACGATGTTAGCCGCGATCCCGGCGATCTCCGCCGGAGCGGCGGTGCCGCGCGAGCCGTTCGCAAAAGCGCACGTCTTCTGGATGGCGCGCGCGCAGAGCGGGGCGGGGGAGGCGCGGCTGGCGGAGATCGATGTGTGGGCCGAAGGAACGCGCCTTCGGGCGCAGGTCCGCGGCGAGCCCCAGGTCGGCGAATTCTCTGGGCTCGCCTCGCAGGCGCTGCACGTCGCGGGCGGCAAGGTGGACCCGCCCAGGCGCAAGACGCTCGAGCACGCGCTGCAGCTCGCTCTCGCCGCAGCGCCCGTCCTCCCCCATACCAATAGCGACCGCATCGCTGGCCGTCCGTGCAGGATCGTCGTAGAGCCCCTCCAGGCTGGCATCACGATGACCCGCTGCATCTGGCGCGGGCTGCCCCTGTCGGTGGAGCTGCACGACAAGGACTTTTCGTTCCATGCCGCTGCCATGCTGGTAGAGGAAGGGGCGGTCGCGCTTGCCGACCTGCAACCACCCGCCGGCGCGCCGGCAGCCCCTCCCGCGATGAGCGCGGGGCGGTAATCGGCTACCACTCGCGGCCGACTCAGACCAGGCGAAGTTCACTGGTGAACGTTCAGTTCAGCCGGGTGAACCAGTGAACGCCCGCCTGACCTCGGGAGGCGCGGAATTGCGCCGGAGTGCGCGAGGGTCATACAAAGGTCGTAGCCGCACCGGGAAAAGGACGTCCGAGTGGATCGAACCCTGGCCGTGATCGCCGTCGCCGCGCTCAGCGCGGCCTGTGAGCTCATCGGGGCCTGGGCGGACGAGAAGCGCGAGATCCCGGCGGCGGTCCTGTTCGTTCGCCAGCCGTCTCCAGGCGACGCGTCCGGCACGTTGCCGCCGGACGGCTCGGAAGCGCGGCCGTATCCCTCGCTGCACGACGCGCTGGCGGCCGCGCCGGCGGGCGCGCTCCTGCGGGTGGACGATGGCACCTATCGCGAGGCGGTGGTCATCCGGCGGCCGATCGTTCTCCTCGGGCGAGGCGCGGGGCGTACTCGGATCGTCGCCCCGGACGGCGCGGCGCCGGCATTGGAGATCCGCGGCGCCGATCACGTGCAGATCCACGGCGTGTCCATCGAGGCGGGAGCCGTGTGCGCCAGGTTCTCGGGCGGAACGCACAAGCTGCAGAAGGTCGATCTGCGCGGGTGCTCCCAGGCCGGGATCGTCGGTCGGGGCGCGCAGATCGAGCTGGTGTCGGGCACGATTTCGGACGTCGGCGGCGGGCGCGAAGGGCGGGGCATCGATCTCGATGGAGGCGGCCTGGAAGCGCGAGGCGTTGTATTGCAAGCCGCGGGACGCCGCGCCGTGGTGCTGAACGGCGCCCGCGGTCTGCTCGAGGACGTCGTGGTGCGCGGCTCGGCGCTTTCCGCTCTCCAGGCGACCGGCGGAGCCGATGTGCGCGTCGTCCGGGGCTCATACGAAGGCCTGGGCGGCGCGGCCCTCTATGCGGGCGCGTCGAAGCTGCGCGTCGAGGGCGCGCGCGTGCGGTGGGGCGAATACGGCGTACTCGGGTTTCGCGGCGCGGAGCTGGCGATATCCGGCGGCGAGCTGAGCGACTACAGCGTGGCGGGCGTGGCCATGGTCGGCGCGCACGGCACGGTCGAGAACGTCACCATCGCTCGCGGGGGGACCGACGCCGCGATCTCGGTCACCCGCGCGGATGGAAAGAAACCGGTCCTGCTCGTCGGCAACCGCATCGCGAGCCCGGGGACGATGGGCGTGCACATCACGGAGTCCGCCGTAACCGCTCGCGAGAACTCCATCACCGGCGCCCGTCTGGATGCCGAGAAGGACATGGGCGATGCCTTCTACGCCGTCGATTCGCGCCTGGTGATCGAGCAGAACGTGATGCGCGGCAACGCCGGGAGCGGGGTCGCCGCCGTGCGCTCGCAGCTGCGCTTGAGAGGCAACGGTTTCATCGAGAACGGCCGCGCCGGGCTGCTGCTGCTGGACGCCTCGCGCGGAAGCGTCACCGGAAACAACTTCGAGCGCAACCAGCTCGCGGGCGTGGAGTTGGGCGAGCAGTCGCGAGCGACGCTGGACCAGAACCGCTTCGGCGGAAATGTGCGCCTCGACATCGACGTCGGATGCGGCCGGGGCCTGGCGGGAAAAGTGGAGCTGGGCGAGGGCAACGTGGCGAAGGCAGGGGTCCTCCGGCAGCGCACTTGCGCGCAGTGAACGGCCGAAATCACTTCGTAGCGACGGTGCCTTGGGCGTGCTAGCGTCCCATGCAGATGTCCGATTCGCACCCATCGCCTGCGGAAAGGCGAAGTCCGCGCCGCCCGCGCGCGAACCTGCGCAAGCTGATGTTCGTGTTGCCGAACCTGTTCACCGTCAGCAGCATCTTCTGCGGCGTCTACTCGATCACCCTGTCGGCGGGCGAGCCCACCGGCGACAACTTCTACCGGGCGGCGGTGGCCATCTTCTTCGGAAGCTTTTTCGACGCATTCGACGGCCGCGTGGCCCGGCTGACGCGCACGCAGAGCGACTTCGGCGTCGAGCTCGATTCGCTCGCCGACGTGATCACGTTTGGGGTTGCGCCGGCCATCCTGGTCTACAAGTGGGCCCTTGCCGGGATGGGCATTCCCGGAATCGCCATCTGCTCGGTCTACGCTGCCTGCGGAGCGATCCGGCTGGCGCGCTTCAACGTCATCGCCCACGCCGAGTCCGGCACACAGCGCTACTTCGTCGGGCTGCCCATCCCGCTGGCGGCGGGCATGCTGGTCTCGCTGGTGATCGCGCTCAACAACATCGAGTCCCCGGTGGCCGAAGCCGTCGGGTTGTGGCCGATCGCGACCCTGGTGCTCGCGCTCGCCTTCCTGATGGTCTCGACCATCCGCTACCGCACCTTCAAGGAAGCAGGCCTCAACTCGCGCACGGTGCTGGTGTTCCTGCTCGTCACCGCCGTCGGTGTCGCCGTCGCCATCCGGGGACGGCCGTCCTTGGTCCTGCTGGTCTACTTCTCGTTCTACATCCTGCTCGGGCTGGCGGAAGAAGCGCTATTCGGCCGGCGCCGGCGGGCGGCGGCCCGGGCGGCACAGGCCGCGGTGCGGCTGCCGGAGCCCGAGGAGCCGCTCCTGCCCGCGGAGGAGGACGAGGTGCCGCTGGAGAACGCGGCGGCGGCGACGGCCGGCGGCGGCAGCGGCGACGAGGGCGAGTCCGACGCGTGAATCATCCGTCTCCAGCCTCTCCGGCAGCGGCGCCCGACACCCCAGCTCCGCGAGTCACCAGGAAGCCGCGCAAGCTGCCGGGCGATCGCGGCCCAGCGCCGGCGGTGGCGCTCGTCTGGGCCACCTTCTTCGGCGTGGGATACGTTCCCTTGGCGCCCGGGACTGCCGGCACGGCCGCCGCGATTCCGCTCTGGTGGGCGCTCTCCCACGCTCCCGGGTGGGCGTACGTCGCCTTCACTGCCGCCGTCGTGGCGACGGGCATCGCGGCCGCCGGCCGGGCGGGTCGCTACTATGGAGTCGCCGATTCCGGTCACATCGTCATCGACGAGGTGGCTGGTTATCTGGTCACCATGGCGTTCCTGCCCCGCACGCTGTTCGCCGCTCTCGCCGGCTTCGTGCTCTTCCGCATCTGCGACGTGCTCAAGCCCTGGCCGGCGCGCATCTTCGATCGCGAGCCCCGCTGGAAGAACGCGGCGGGCGTCGTCCTCGACGATCTCTTCGCCGGCCTCTGGGCCCTGGCCCTCACCTGGGGCGCGGTCCTGGTAAAGCAGCGGCTGCTCGGGCCATGAGCGCGCCGATCGTCGAGTTCCTCGTCACCGGCGACGAGGTCATGCGCGGGATCATCGCGGATACGAACACGCAGATCACCGCCTCGAAGCTGTTCCCGCTGGGGCTCGCGCTCCGCCAGACCACGGTGGTGGGAGATCGGGGCGAGGACATTCGCAGGACCCTGCTCGAGGTCAGCGCGCGGGCGGACTTCTGCCTCGTCAGCGGCGGGCTGGGGCCGACCTCCGACGACCTCACCGCCGCCTGCGCCGCGCAGGCTGCGGGCGTCCCGATGCGGACGCACGCTCCCTGGCTCGAACATCTCAAGCAGCGCTGGGCGAAGATCCGCCCGAACGAGACGATGCCGGCCAACAACCTGCGCCAGGCGGAGTTGCCGGAATCGGCGGAGGTGCTCGGCAATCCCGACGGGAGCGCGCCGGCGTTCGCGCTGCGCATCGACCGCTGCCTGTTCTTCTTCCTGCCGGGTGTGCCGCGCGAGCATCACCGCATCGTCGACGAGCTGGTGATCCCCCGCCTGCTCGAGGCCACGGGAAACGCCGTCCTGCGCTCCCGAATCTTGCAGTGCTACGGCGTCACCGAGAGCAGGCTGGACGATCTGGTCTCTCCCATCCGCGAGGCGCATCCGGAGGTTCGCTTCGGGTTCCGGACGAAGTACCCGGAGAACCATCTCTCGCTGTCCGCCCTGGCGCCGGACGCGGCGACCGCGGAAGCGAATCTCTCTCGCGTGGAGCGAATGTGCCGCGAGGTGCTCGGTTCGTTCGTCTACGGCCAGGACGGAGTGACGTTCGCGCAGGCGGTCGGAGAGGAGGTCGCGCGCCGCGGCCAGACCATCTGCTGCGCCGAGAGCTGCACCGGCGGGCTGCTCGCGCAGCTGCTCACGGAGGTGGGTGGCAGCTCGCGCTGGATGGTGGGCGCGTTCGTGACGTACTCGAACGGCCTGAAAGAAAGCGCCCTGGGAGTCCCCCGGGAGCTCCTGCAGCAGCACGGCGCCGTCAGCGAGCCTGTGGTGCGGGCCATGGCGGAGGGCGCCCGGCATCGATCCGGCAGCACCTGGTCCGCCGCGATCACCGGAATCGCCGGGCCGGACGGCGGCACTCCCGACAAGCCGGTCGGGACCGTCTGGCTCGCGCTCTCGGGACCGCCGGGCACCACGGCGCGGCCGGCGAAGTATCGCGGCGACAGGGGCCAGGTGCGCCTGCAGTCCGCCTACGGCGCGCTACAGCTGCTCCGCGAGGCGCTCGGTCCCGGAAGGGCTCCCTGAGCATGGGTTGGCGCGAGGTGGCGGAGCGCTACCGCGTCGACCTGATCCTGTTCCCGGCCGCGCTGGCCGCCTACGCCCTCTCCAGCGACGGTCTGCTCGCGCACCAGTCCCTCGCGCCGCACTTCGTCTATCAGGCGGACGCGTTCCTCCACGGCCAGCTGCACCTGACAGTGGCGCAACCGCCGAACCTGAACGACTGGGTGCTTCAGGGCGGGCGCTGGTACGTCTCGTTCCCGCCGTTCCCGGCTGTCCTGATGATGCCCTTCGTCGCGCTCCAGGGGCTCTCGTTCAACGACGTCGCGTTCACGCTGTTCTTCGCCGCGGCCAACGTGTCTCTTCTCTACCGGCTGCTTCGCCGCTTGCAGCCATCGCGCCCGGAATGGGAGCACGTCGCTTTCGCCCTGATCTACGGATTCGGCACCCTGGCCTGGAGCTGCGGCATCCGCGGAGAAGTGTGGTTCACCGCAGAAACCGTCGGCGTCACGCTGACGCTCCTCTACCTCCACGCCGCGCTGGGCGCGCGCCATCCGCTGCTGGCCGGATTGGCCGTCGCCTGCGCCGCCATCACCCGGACCCCGCTCGCCTTCTCCGCCGTTTTCTTCATCCTCGAAGCGCTAGTCCCTGACGGCCCGCTCGACTGGCGCAAGCTGCGCGAACCCGCGCGCTGGCGGGCGGCCCTTCCCGGGCTGGTTCCCTACGCGCTGGCGATCGCCGCCGTCGCGATTCCGATGGCATACATGAACTACGCCCGATTCGGGAACTTCGGCGAGTTCGGCCACTCGCACCTGTACGCGAACCGGGTGAACGCGCAGATCCAGCGCTTCGGCCTGTTCCACTACGCCTTCCTCGAGCGCAACCTGCACGACGCGTTCACGCGGCTGCCGGAGATCCAGTTCCATCCGCTGCGGATCGGGTTCAACGGAGAGGGCATGAGCCTCTTCGTCACCACTCCGCTCTTTCTCTACTTGCTCTGGCCGAAGGAGAAACCGCGCCTTCATCGCGCGCTCTGGCTGACAGTCGCGCTGGTGGCCGTTCCCGGATTCTTCTACCAGAACAGCGGGTACTACCAGTTCGGGTTCCGCTTCTCGCTCGATTACACGCCGTATCTCATCCTGCTGCTCGCGCTCGGCGGCCGCCGCTTCACCGGCCTGTTCTGGCTCTCCGCGCTCGCCGGCGTGGCCGTGAACGCCTGGGGAGCAGCCGCTTTCAACCGGCTTTACTAGTCGCAATAGCGCTCAGCTAACCGACGTTGTCGATGACGATGTCGTCCACGTCTATCGGTTAAGTGAGCGGCATTGCTCCTGGTCGCGCCCGCCGAGTCCAGACCGAAGCGGGGGCGCGGCCGGCGCGCCCCCGCTCCGCCCCCTCACGCGGCGGCTGGAACCGCCGCGTCCGCCACCAGCAGCTGACCAGCCCAACGCCACGCTTCCTGCCAGGTCGCCCGCTGGCCCGGCCCTACCGACGCCCATCCGATCCGTACTTCCAACTCCGGGAGGTGCCGCGCGAGCGCTTCCCGCACGCGCGCGATGGGCACCTGGACCGCGTCGCCCACCGCCTCGATCAGCACGGCCCCGACCTCCCGCTCGCGCACGCGCACCACGGCATCGGTGCGGCGCAAGTGTGCCCGCACGGTGCCGGCCAGCGCCTCCACCTCGCCGTCGAGCGCCGCCCAGCCGAGCGGAGCGATGCGCAGGAGCGAAAACCACCGATCGCTGCGCAACGCGCGCTGGACCTCCAGCGCCGCTATCTCCTGCAGCGTGGTCATGCCGCCGCCTCCGCCTGGGTCGGCGAGGGCGCCTTCGCGTCCGGACCCGCTTCGCGCAGCTTGCGCTCCAGGTCGTCGGTCACGGCGCCGTTGCTGCGCAGCGCCTCGGCCGCCTTCTCGCGTCCCGGCCCCATGCGCTCGCCCCCGGCCTCGAACCACGCGCCGCTTTTCTCGATCAGCCCACGCTCGACGCCGAGGTCGAGCAACTCGTGCGGCCGGGAGATGCCGACGCCGTAGAGGATGTCGAATTCCGCTTCGCGGAAGGGCGGAGCCAGCTTGTTCTTCACCACTTTCACCCGCGTGCGGTTGCCGATCATCTGGTCGCCGTCCTTGACGGCGCCGATGCGGCGGATGTCCAGGCGGAGGCTGGAGTAGAACTTGAGCGCGTTTCCGCCGGTCGTGGTCTCGGGCGAGCCGAATACCACGCCGATCTTCATCCGGATCTGGTTGATGAAGATCACCGTGGCGCTGTTGCGGCTCACCACCGCGGTCAGCTTGCGGAGCGCCTGGGACATCAGCCGCGCCTGCAGACCCATGTGAGCGTCGCCCATCTCTCCCTCGATCTCGGCCTTCGGGACCAGCGCCGCGACCGAGTCGATCACCACCAGTTCCACGGCCCCGGACCGAACCAGGGTCTCCGCAATTTCCAGGGCCTGCTCGCCCGTGTCGGGCTGCGAGATCAAGAGGTCTTCGACCTTGACGCCGAGCTTGCGCGCGTACGTGACGTCGAGCGCGTGCTCGGCGTCGATGAACGCCGCGCACCCGCCCTGCGCCTGCACCTGCGCGATGGCGTGGAGCGTCAACGTCGTCTTCCCGGAGCTTTCCGGCCCGAAGATCTCCACGACGCGCCCCCGCGGATACCCGCCGCATCCAACCGCAAGGTCGAGCCCCAGCGACCCGCTGGGGATGGTCGCCACGGGTTGTGCGATCTCGCCCTCGCCGAGCCGCATCACCGCGCCTTTGCCGAACTGCTTTTCGATGGCGCCCATCGCCGCGAGGATGGCCTTCAGCTTCTCCGACACCTTGCTCATGTCCCCTCCCTGAGAATTGCGCCGGGCGATGCGCCCGGGGCGCGGTTCAGCGCGGCGTTGCGCGCCAACTGGAGCGACGTCAGCCGCCCGGTGCCCGGTCCGCCGCGCACGGGGCGATCCAGACACCGGAGCTGCACCGCGCCGTCCACGTCCTTCTCTTCGACGCGGTCGCGCGCCTCCAGGTCCGCGATGGTGCGCGCGAGCTTCAGGATCCGATCGTGGGCGCGCGCGGAGAGGTTCTTCTCGTCGATGAACCTGGCGAGCCGCGCACGCGCGGCCTCGCTTGCGTCGACCAGCTTCCGCAGCGCGGGACCGGTGAGCTGCGCGTTGCAGTGGAGGCCGGGGTGCCGCGCGAATCGGCGCCGCTGCACCTGCCGGGCCCGCTCGACGCGCTCGCGGATGACGGCGGAGCTCTCGCCCTGCGGCAACCCGAGGAAGTCCTTGGTCCGCAGCGGTCCCACTTCGATGTGCAGATCGAAGCGGTCGAGGATGGGACCGGAGATGCGGCGGCGATAGCTTTCCTTGGCAGGAACCGTGCAGGTGCACCGATCCGGCTCCGGATCCGAGGCGTGGCCGCAAGGGCAGGGGTTCATCGCCCCGAGTAGCATGAAGCGCGCCGGCATGGTGGCGCGATCCTTGGCGCGCACCAGCGTGATCTCGCCATCTTCGAGGGGCTGCCGGAGCGCCTCGAGCGCCGCGTGGCCGTATTCCGGCAATTCGTCCATGAAGAGCACGCCCCGATGCGCGAGCGAGATCTCGCCCGGCCGCAGCGGCGACCCTCCGCCGACGAGGCCCGCGACGGAGATGGTGTGGTGCGGCGCCCGGAAGGGCCGCGAAGGGAGCAGACCTTGCCCCGGATTCAGGCGGCCGGCCACGGACCAGATCGACGTCGCCTCGACCGCCTCCTCGAAGGAGAGCGCGGGAAGCAGCCCGGGCAGCCGCCGGGCCAGCATGGTCTTTCCGGCGCCGGGCGGCCCGATGAGGA
>MNFJ01000113.1 GCA_001918155.1 Deltaproteobacteria bacterium 13_1_40CM_4_68_19 | reverse complement strand
CGGGCGCACCTGACTCTGCCTGCAAAGTGGCGCAAGCGCCGACTTCGAGTTCCGGAAGGTGTCGTGCTGCACTATGCGGACGTGCCCAAGCGCGATCGAGCATGGGTCGGCGCCGTGCCGGTCACTTCTCCGGCGAGAACACTCGCCGACTCGGCGGCAGATTACGTCTCGCCTGAATTCCTCTCTTCGGCAGTCAGTCAGGCGCTCGCGCGCGGGATGGTCAGCAGACCGCAGGCCACCGCATTAGAACGGACCACCGGGCTCGATGTATGAAGCCACGGACGTACGCGACGCCGGCGGGATTCAAAGCCGCGCTGGAACAGCGGCTGCGTGATTCTTCGAAGTCGGGTGTCGAGCTTGCGCGCAGTCGGCAGCTGCTTGTGTTCGATCGTTTGCTTGCGCGCGTCATGCGCGTGCTCGGTAAAGCAGCGATGCTCAAGGGCGGCCTGGTGCTCGAGCTTCGCCTCGAAAGAGCCAGGACCACGAGGGACGTGGACCTGCGCCTCGTCGGCTCGCCGGAGGACGCGCTGGCGCGTCTTCAGGAAGCCGGAAGAGCAGACCTCGGCGACTTCATGACCTTCGAGATTCAAGCAGACGCGCAACGGCCCGAGATGGACTTCCAGGGCAGAAGGAACGACGGCTTCCGCTGTCGCGCTGAGTGCAAGCTTGCGGGCCAGATCTACGGCCAGCGCTTCGGCGTCGACGTGGCCTTCGCGGATCCAGTCCTCGGTGAGCCTGACGTCGTCGTCGCTGAAGACGTCCTGGCATTCGCGGGCATCGAACCACCGAAAGTGCGGCTCTACCCAGTTGAAACGCATCTCGGCGAAAAGGTCCACGCGTACACGCTGCCGCGCGACCGACCGAACTCGCGCGTGAAGGATCTGCCGGACCTCGCGCTGCTCGGTACCATCCGCTCGCTCGAGGCAACGCGGGTCCGCAAGGCACTCCAGCAGACTTTCAGTTTCCGCAAGACGCACGAGCTGCCCGAATCACTTCCCGCGCCGCCCGCCGACTGGGCCAGACCGTACACGCGCATGGCGGAGGATGACCAGCTGCCTTGGCGCACGCTCGAAGAAGTCACGCTGGCGGCAAAAGCCTTCCTCGATCCGCTGCTGGGCGGGGCTCGCGTGAAGTCATGGGAACCGAGCTCCTGGGCGTGGACGAGCGACGGGTCCTGAAAAGGAGACTGCCAGGGATTACCTGGTCCGCACCTGCGTCCACGTGGACGCGGGTGCCTCACAGGGTGCCTTCGCGGGTGCCGCAGCGGGTGCCTCGCAGCGTTGACGTCAAACTAGGCACCCTGCGCGGCACCCTGCAGGGCACCCTGCGAGGCAGGCAAAATCTCGCAAGTACCTGAAGCGCCTGGCCCCGACCGCCCCCTCTTCCGGGTGACTGCAAGGGTGATTGCACCGCTGGCCTGAGACCCGACCCCGCTACCCCAACCACCTGGGTAACGGGGTCGGGTCTCATCTTGGTAGTCAGGGTGAAGGGTTGGAGGAGGGAGGGGCGGCCGGGGGAGGGTACGGACGGGAGACAGGTAACACCCTGGTACGGGGTCAGGTGGTCTCGAGGGCAGGTTGGGTCATCAGGTTTGTGTCTTTGTGGAGTTCATTTGAGAGCAACAAAAGAAGGGACATCAACAGCAACGACGGGCGTGGTGCGTCGAGGGTGAGGAAGCCAATGCGACGATGGGAGAACCAGAGATCGTGAGGAGGGCCGGAGTGCGGGTCGATAGCAACGGGGTAACCAGCGAGGGCCTCTGTCAGGAGGTGGTAGCAGAGCTGAGTGGACGGCGGGTGTCTCAAATCCGAGACCGCAGAAGTTCCATTTCAGGACCCGGTCACGGGTTGCGGCGACTTTCGTTCACTCGGCGACCGGGGCCCCCGTTCCTTTGGTTCGGTTCGTGGAAAGTCGTGTGGCGTGGCCGAGGGCGGGCAGAGAAAGACCGGCGAACCGGGGAGGCCGCACGAGCGTTTCATTGTCGCAACCCGCCGTCCGCTCGCAGACTGGCGCCGGCGCGAACCGGAGCACTCCCTCTTGCACGCCACTGTCCGCGCCCACTTGCGCATCATCCTGGAGGAGGCGCGCGCTCGGACGGGCGATGGAGCCGGGCTGTGACACCCCGCCGCGCACGGTCGGTTGCGCGATTTCTGCTGCGCGGCGGTTCCAGGGAGTGAAGCCACAGGGATTCTGACCACTATCCCCTGTCCCCGGCGCTGTGTGTGTGTCAGACCCCTCGGCTACAGTTCCCGCATGGCTCAACGAAAACTCCCGAAGGCGTTGGCGGATCGGGCGAACGACGAGGTGTTCGAGCGGTTTCGCCGACTACTGCCGGGCATGAGTGCGTACCTCCTCGACGGATGGGACTTGCTCGAAGAGGAGCCGCCGCACAGAACCATGGCGCACCTCGTGGCCCATGTCGCGCGCGAGATCGAAAGTGGCCTCAGAGATGTGGTCCGCGGGCTGGTCGGTCGGCGACCAAAGCGCGAGGGCGAAGAGAACGGCCATCTCAAGGAAGTAGAGGCTCTCCTCGCCGACCTTGGACTCTCGAAGCACCCCGATGCTGATTCATGGCGTACGTTCGCCACCAAGGAGAATTGGTCGAGGGTGGCGCACCGCAAGGACCTAGGCGCGCCGAGGGCACACCAGTTGGTCACCGAGCGGTGGCAGCGATTTGTCGCGATGCTGCGTGCCGTGTTGGACGCGGTGGACGCGAAGTTTCTCGAAGTCGTTCGGACGGTCGAGCAGTACGCGGCGATCGAGGTGCCCACGAAGAAGCAGATCAAGGAGTTGAAGGCGTGTCTCCCGCCGGAATCGATCGCGGCGGATCGGTTCCTGAAGAAGGCGACCGCCGGGTGTGCTGCGCCCACTAGCCGAGAGCGGCTTCTTCGACGCGCCACCCGAGGCTGAGCCGACCGAAAACGGCTTCCGACTGCCAGTCTGGTCGCAGAGCCTCTACTTGGTTCGCGTCGCTCCCGCCGACCCCGAAGGCGTGGCGGATGTGATCGCGGCGATCCCTGAAACCGAGAACATGAATACGCAGTGCCACTACCTACAGGCCGCTGCCGTGATGCCTGGACGCTACGCGGCCGCCGTCGCGCAGCGCCAAGTGGCTTGGCTGCGCTCACACCCGAATACGATCGATTGGGTGGTTCTGGCCGCCGAGCCTCTTGCCAGAAAACTGGCCTCCGAGGGTGAGATCGATAGCGCGCTGCCGCTGCTCGACGCGCTCCTCGAAACTCGCCCGCCAGAGGGGAGCGGAGGACGACGGAGGCTCCTGAACAGGCTGTACATTTCGCAGTACCACATGCGCGCGCTCGCCAACGGCCCGCTAAAAGAGCTCGCTGCCCGCGCGCCCACGCGCACGCTGTCCATGTTGTGCGGTGCCCTCGAACGCGCGCAAGAAGGGGAATCGTCGCTGTGGCGCACCGCGATCGAGCCCGACGGGCAGAATGTAGAGTTTGACGCGCTGGCAGTGGTGGTGGACGTAACGCGCGATCTCGCGTCCGAAGTTGCTCGACGCCCGGAATTTCTGACGAAGGTCGTCGAGGACCTCGAACGGAGGAAAGCCCCTATCTTCCACCGGCTCGCGATTCACGTTCTACGAACGGCGTCGCCGACTCGGAGCCCAGAGCTCCTCGCAAGGCTCGCATCACCAGAGCTGTCGGCGTCATCCGAGTGCTTCCACGAGATCGCCGCCGCACTTCTGGAAAGGTTTGGCGAATTCACCCAGGAGCAGCAAGCGGAGATTCGTCAGGCAATGCGCAAGGATGCAGAACGTGCGGCCGCACGAGCCGGACCTGACGGTGCCGAGGTGCGGGACGCGCGCCTTTCCACTTGGTTTCAGATCATTGAGCCTTGGTTGCCGGAGGAAGATCGAGCGGAATTCGACGCGCTCGTGGGCCGGACCGGACGGTGGCCGCACCCCGGGTACCGATCGTGGCACTCGCACGGGCGGCCGCACCCGACGCGCTTCACCCATGAGCAGGTAGCGAGCCTTACAGATCAGGAGCTCATCGCGTTGCTCAAGGAACACCAACGCGACGAGGTACCCGAGAATTTCTTGGACGATGACGTTGGGCTGGAGCGCGCTCTCGGCGTGATGATCAACGAGAACCCCGAGCGGCTGACTCGGCTCGCGCGCGAATTCTCGGCGTTGCCTCCTCGTTTCATCGACATGGCGTTGTCCGCGGCCGTAGTCGTCTTTCAGAACAGACGCGACGGATCGCTCGACGAGGGCGCTGTTGAGGGCGTCGTCACGCTCTGCGAAGCGACGGTCTCGGAGCGCGCTTTGCACGAGGGTGGCAAGACGTGGACTGCCGCGCAGCGCGAAGCCGCAACGGTGATCCTCAACATCACCGAACGCCTGAAGCACAGGTCGCCTGCGCTGATTCCCCGCGCCGCGCAAGTCGTCGAAGAACTAGCTCGGAGCGCTGATCCCTCCCCCGAAAAAGAACCGGGCGAGGTTGCGCGGACACGCGAGAGCATCACGTTTGCGGTGTCGAGCGTGCGAGGCTCCGCGCGGTTCGCTGCGATCGCTCTGCTATCAGACAGCTCGGAGCCCGACACCGTGGAGGCGCGCACAGCAAATGCGCGTCTGAGGCCGATCATCGACGCTGCACTTGACGCACAAGGCGAGCCCTCGCCCACGCTGCGAGCTTCGATCGCCCGACATTTCTGGCGACTGTTCGCCGTCGATGAACAGTGGGCGGCAGGCATCGCGTCTCGACTGTTTGGCGAGGTCGGATCCGTCGAGGGCACGCCCGAGGCTTGGCGCGTGTATCTGGAATGGCATCGCGCGTATCGGCCTCTGTATCGCCTCCTCGCGCCGTACTATGCCGAGAGCGCGAAGCGGGTCGGCGCCTACGACGAGCACAGCGCGCGCGCCCTCGGTCAGCACCTTGCGGATCTCGCCGCGTTCGGGGCCATCGATCCGCGCGTCGAGGGAAGCCCGATAGGCGAATTCGTGGCGAACGCCAGCCCCGAGGCGAAGCTACATGTCCTCGACTCGGTCGGAAGGAAGCTTCAGGGGACCGAGCGGATCGATCCGGCCATACTGGCGCGCATTCAGAGTCTGTGGACTTGGTGGCGCGAGCGAGCCGAGGCGACCCACCATCTCGACGAACTCGAAGCGTTCGGGACCTGGTTTGGCAGCGGCCGCTTTGATCGGGCGTGGACACTGGCCGAGCTCGAGAAGGTGCTGGTTCTGACCGGAGGGCACTTGCGGTGGGACGAAGGGCTCCTCGATCTGTTGGCCGAGGACGCGGCCCGTTCTCCCGAAGCCGTTGCACGCTGTAAGAAGATGCTGATCGACGCCTCGGATCCTTGGCTGCTCATTGGACGCGAAGGAATTCGCAGCGTGGTGGCCGCGCTCGCCGCAACCGAAGGAGGGCAGCGGCTGGCTGATGAAGTCCGATCGCGATTGCTTGCGCACGGGTTCGGCGATGTGGAGGGGACGAGCGCCTGCCGGTGAGCTACACCGGGAATCGCGGCTGCGTGCTGTCGGTCCTCGCGCCGGCGCCACGACGGGCCGACCTGAGCTCCATGTGCAAGGGTTGCGACGCCCTCCAAATGCGGTCTAGTTGTAGGCGCGATGCCGACCGAGGAGCCAGCTGCGGGACGTAGGTTCACGGTCGTTCTGGAAACCAACCTGCTCCACGGACGAGCCGACCCGGAAGCCTCAACTCCGGTGAAGACGATCTTGGACCTTGCAGAAAAGATCGGTGCGTCGGTCGCAATCCCCGAGCCGTGCGTCATGGAGCTGGTTCAGGGGCACCGGGAGCGTTTGATCGAAGGACGCAACGCGCTGGACAAGGCCGTGAAGGAGTTGGGGAGGCTCCGGGCAACGGTTGACTTGCGCGAGATCGAGGTTGAGGCCGAGGTCAAGGGTTACGAACAAAGGCTTGTCACTTTCCTCGATACACATCGGATCCGGCGCCTGGCATTCCCGGAGCAACTCCCCCCGCCTCAAGAGCTGTTCGAACGTGCAGTTGCGAAGCAGCCGCCTTTCGACGCCAAGGGGGCCTCTTTTCGAGATGCGATGATCGGGATGACTGTCGCGCGCCATTTTCCCGCCGGGTCAGGAGAGGTTCTAATCGTTACGGGCGACAATTCGTTCCGCAGCAGGTTGGCTGTCGAAGGCATCACCGCGTTGGACCCCGACGCCGCGATCGCGAAGCTGACAGAACATCTCTCTGCCGCGGAACAGAAACGCCGTAGCGAGATCGAAGCAGCCATCGAGAGCGTTCTCGGACAACGATTGGCCGAGATAACCGAACGCGCGACGCGCGAAGTGGAATTCAACTTCGGTATCTTGATGGGGGGCGAGATCGAGAGCATCGATGCGTTTTCCGCTACCGCAGTCGCGAGCGTTCAGGCGGTCGATCTTCATCAGCATCGCACTGGCGGGAAAGCTCGTCGGCCTTCACTCGCTTCGCCGACCGCGCGTCCATCCAGCAGGTCATGAGGTGTCCGCTGTGCCTGGAGTAATCCGGGGTCGTTCGTGAGACTGGATCTTTGAAACCTCTTGACATTGTCACCTGGAAGGCGCTGTGTGCCGCCGCCATCTGCCCACGGCACAGTCAGCCGGTGTCCTCGGAGAAAGGAGACCGTAGAAATCTTTACTCGCACTTTGCGCTAATTGATTACGCTCACTCACTTGGTTTTGCAGAAAGGTCTAAGGCTATGGCTAAAGTTACACAACAGGCGGGCAATGATAAGACCGCTATTCGCCCGTTTCAGGTGATGAATGTTCCGGAAGCGGAACTTACCGAATTGCGCAGGCGCATAAACGCGACAAGGTGGCCTGACCGGGAAACGGTCAAGGATCAATCGCAAGGCGTCCAGCTCGCGACGATTCAGCAACTCGCGCGCTATTGGGCGACAGAGTACGACTGGCGCAAGTGCGAAGCGAACCTGAACGCCGTGCCGCAGTTCATCACCGAGATCGATGGGCTGGACATTCATTTCATTCACGTCCGTTCAAAACACGAAAATGCGTTGCCGCTGATCGTTACGCACGGATGGCCCGGCTCGGTCATCGAACAGATGAAGATCATCGATCCGCTGACCAATCCCACCGCACACGGTGGAAATGCATCAGATGCTTTCCACCTGGTGATCCCGTCAATACCGGGCTACGGATACTCAGGAAAACCGACCACCACCGGGTGGGATGGTCCCCACATCGCGCGTGCCTGGGTCGTGGTGATGAAGCGCCTCGGGTACACGAAATTCGTGGCGCAAGGCGGCGATTGGGGCGCGGTCATCACCGAACAAATGGGTCTGCTTGCGCCTCCGGAGTTGCTCGGCATTCACACCAACATGCCTGGCGTGTTTCCGAACGACATTAACAACGCGGCTTTTTCCGGGGCGCCGGCGCCATCGGATCTCTCAGCCGACGAGAAACTCGCTTACGAGCGTTTGCAGTTCGTATATCAAAAGGGTATCGGATACGGTTACCAGATGGGATTGCGCCCGCAGACGTTGTACGGAATCGTGGATTCACCGGTCGGCCTGGCGGCTTATTTCCTTGATCACGACGCGCGCAGCTATGAGCTCATCGCGCGCGTCTTTGACGGACAGTCTGAGGGCCTCACGCGCGACGACATCCTCGACAACATCACGATCACCTGGTTGACGAACACGGCGCTTTCTGGCGCCCGTCTCTATTGGGAGAACAAACTCGGGTATTTCAACGCCAAAGGCGTCTCCATCCCGGTTGCCGTGAGCGTCTTCCCTGACGAACTCTATCCAGCCCCGCGGAGCTGGGCAGAGCGGGTGTATCCCAAACTGATCCATTACAACAAGGTGGAGAAAGGCGGGCACTTCGCGGCCTGGGAACAGCCGCAACTCTTTTCAGAAGAGGTTCGCGCGGGCTTCAGATCGCTGCGCACGAGTGATGTAGTCCGCGATGCAGTCCGCAACTTCCCCCGGATGGAATCCGCGATGCGCTAACGCGCTGAAACAGACGCACTGAGGTGACGAGGGAACTCGCCACCTCAGTGTGCCGAGGTGACGGTGCGGGCAAGCGAGTACGCTAGCTCTCACTGCCCTCACGAGTCAGAGGTTCAAGGGACGATCGCCGAGGGAGCGCCACACGAGAGCCCGGCGGTGAACGCGTTCGGTGGGCCTCCACGAACTCGGCGACGTCGATGCTGCGGAGGCGGATCGTGTGACTTACGCGAACGTGCGGGAGCTCGCCTTGTTCGCAGAGCGGTAGACCGTCGCCGTGCTTACGCCGAGGCGCTTGGCCACTTCGCGCACGGAAAGCAGCGGTTCGGGGGAACCCCCGGCGGCAAAATGCTTTGAGCTCCAAGATTGGACCCCAATTTGGACCCAGCCGCCTGAAAAACGGTGCCAAATCGTGCCGAAGGTCGGAGCTCGGTGGCTTCGTGGTCTTCAGTGATTGCGAGGACTTGATAAGGCTGGTGTAGGTCTGCCGACTACCTTGAGCCGGTTCACACGGCAGGGGTCGCAGGTTCGAATACTGCAGCGCCCACCAAGAAGCCTGAGTAGCTTCCGAGTGGTTGGGTGGTTCGTTTACGCGGCATCGCGCGCGCACGGATCGTCTAACTCTAAGTGCGAGACAAAAGACACTCACTTATTGACAAGTGGTGCTACTATGTCTCCATGGTACGTCGTCCTAGACAGGTGTTCGCCAAGGAGCGGGATGCCATACGCTCCCGCGGCGGCCTGGTCCGCATGTCGGATGCCCTCCGCCTCGGCATCAGTCGGAAGACCTTCTACGCCATGCGCGACGCCGGCGTCCTCGAGCAGCTGAGCAGGGGTCTCTTTCGGCTGCGGGACCTGCCTCCGCTGGGAAGCCCGGATCTCGTGACCGTGGCGACGCGGGTCCCGGAAGGAGTCATCTGCCTCGTCTCTGCGCTCTCCTTCCACGAGCTCACGACTCAGGTGCCGCACGAAGTGGACATCGCGATCGAGCGCGGAAAGAAGAACTCTCCCCGGATCGACTACCCACCGGTGCGGGTCTTCAAGTTCTCGGGGAGCGCGTTCCGCCAGGGCATCGAGGTTCACAAGATCGACGGCATTCCAATTCACATCTACAGCGCCGAGAAGACAATCGCCGACTCGTTCAAGTTCCGGAACAAGCTCGGCATGGATGTGGTTCTCGAGGCGCTCCGGCTCTGGCGACGGCGGCCGCGCCGAGACGTCGAGAGCCTGCTTCAGCATGCGCGCCACTGCCGGGTGGAGCGCGTCGTGCGTCCCTACCTGGAGGCTCTGCAATGAGCCCGAAGAACATGGCGGCCTCCGTCCACGCCCGGCTTGCGGAGATTGCGCGTAGGATGCGCCGCCCGTTCCAGGAGCTGCTGCAGTACTACGCGATGGAGCGGTTCCTCTAATCCAGCATTGGATGTCGAGCGCCAAGACCGTCTTCCAGCCGCCACCCATGCCACGAGTTGCGACTCGACGGCCGGCGGGTTCGCTAGCATTCTGCGGCCGCGGATCACTCGATGATCAATGAAAGGTGAGGAGTGTGACGCTGTGACAAAGATTCCTCCAGAGCTAGTGGCAGAGCTACGAGCCCGCACGGGCGCTGGCATGATGGACTGCAAGAAAGCTCTCGAGGAAACCGACGGGGATCTCGAGAAGGCCGTAGACGTTCTCCGCCAGAAGGGCGCGGCCAAGGCCGACAAGCGGGCAGGGCGAGACGCATCCGAGGGGCTGATCGGCTCCTACGTTCACCACGACGGCGGAATGGCCGCCTTGGTTGAACTCAACTGTGAGACGGATTTCGTCGCTCGCCTCGCCGAATTCAAGATCCTCGCGAAAGAGCTCGCGATGCATGTGGCTGCCGCGAAGCCACTCGCACTGGGTATCGAACATCTCTCCCCGGAGATCGTGCAGCGCGAGCGGCAAGTCTACGAGGCACAGGTCGCCGACCAGAAGAAACCCGAGAACATCCGCGGGAAGATCGTGGATGGCATGATGAAGAAGTTCTACGAGGAGCGTGTCCTGCTAGAGCAGAAATTCTTCAAGGACGAGAAGCGCACCGTGGGCGACCTGATCAAGGAATTCTCCGCGAAGACGGGCGAGAAGATCTCAGTGCGCCGCTTCGTTCGGTTCGAGGTCGGTGGCGGCTAGAGGCTGATGCGCACGCCGGTGTCAAGCACTTCAAGGACGATTGACTAGTATTCCTCTCTCATGTGGCGTGGGCCCCCTGCCGCTGGGTGGCCTACTGCTGGTCACGCCTAACAGACTGTCGGGGCCTGGCGTTCACTGAACGGACAGGCCCTGACCGGACCCGTCAATCGTGGCCTCGCCTTTCCTTCGCCTGTCCCTGCAACCGGATGTCGCGCGAGGAGGAACCGACGTAGACAGGCCTGTCGCCGCCCGCGATCACCCAGTCGTGCTTCACGGTGGACCAGTAGGAGAGCTGGCGCGCGCCGATGTGTAGGTTCACCTTTTCCGACTCGCCGGGGCCGAGTTCGATGCGCTCGAAGCCCACCAGCTGCTTCGGTGCCATGGGCACGGGCGCCGGGTTCGGCGGGCCAAGGTAGACCTGCGGTACCTCGGCGCCCTTCAACTGGCCGACGTTACGCACCCGGAAGCTCACCTCGAAGCCGTCATCGTCACGCTGCACCTTCAGAGCCGAGTAGTCGAACCGCGTGTAGGATAGGCCGTGCCCGAAGGGGAAGAGCGGCTGGATCCCGTTCGCGTCGTACCAGCGATAGCCGACGAAAATCCCCTCCGAATAGTACTGCCGGGCGTTCGCCGTCCCGAGGTCGAGCCCGGGGAAGCGCGCCGTCCCGAGGGGATCGCGCCCGGGGAAGCGCTCGGGAAGCCCGGCGAATGGCGTAATGGCGTCCGACAGAGGGAAGGTCACCGGCAGCTTGCCGCTGGGGTTGGCCTGGCCGAGCAGCAATTCCGCCGTCGCCGTGCCGCCCTCCTGGCCGGGATACCACATCTGCAAGATCGCGTTGCTGCTATCGACCCACGGCATCGCAACCGGGTAGCCTGAATTGATCACTATAGCGGCGCGCGGGGTGGCCGCGGTTACCGCCTGGATGAGGCCGTCCTGATCGAGTGGCAGGGACAGCGACGGCCGGTCCACCCCCTCGCTACCCTCCTCGTGAACGAATACCAGCGCCGCCTTCGCCGAGTGGGCCGCGGCGGCGGCATCAGCGAGATTCTGCTGGCGCTGTTCCGACGTGATCCAGGCCAAGCGGATCTGCAGCGGGTTGGTCGAGGGCGGGAAGATGAAGGCCCCCGCGGTTGTGCCTGTGACCTTGATGGTATGCGGCCCAGCGGAGAGCGTGATGTGGCCCCCGGCGTTGGCCAACCCATCGGTCGTCGGGAGCCGGCTCAGATTGCCGAGGAACGGCACCGTCTGTCCGAGCTGCACGTTGTCCACGGAAACCGTGCCAGTGCCTACGCCGACGTCAAAAGCCAATCCGGGCGAGGGATCGGTCTGGATCTTGAATTCGTAATCCCCGGCGGTGGGCACGGTAATCGTCCCCGTCCAGGTCACGTCGGAGCCCACGGGCAGGGCATTGGCGCCGGTGAAGTCGATCTGCGGGTCGATCTGAGTGGCACCGGTCTTGTTGTTCGTGCGCAGCAGTCCCTGGGTGCCACCGCCTGGGAGCGAGAGCACCGAGGCAGGGACCAGCACGCCATCCAGGTCGATGCCGACCTTGAACGTGATGTTCGCTGCGGGTCCGGCAAGCTCGGTGAGCGCAGTCAACGGGCTCTTCTCACGCGCCTTGAAACCCTCCACTTGTGAGCTGCCACCGCCGCCGACCAGGAGTTGACGGGCCGTCGCACCGATGACCACGAGCCCACTCAGTTCGCCCGGCGAGAGCGGCAGCACGCCGCCATTCTTCAGCAGCACCGCGCCCGCCGTGGCCACATCCCTCGCGATCTTCGCATCCGCCTCCACGTCCAATTGCGGGCGCTGGGGCTGCATGACCGTCCCGGCCGTGGGCGAGGCCCCCTTGAGCAGGCCGAACCTGTCCATCGTGTTCAGTATGCCGCGCACCGCCCGATCGACTACCGATACCGGGAGTTGGCCGGTTGTGACGGCGGCCTTCAGGCCACTCTGCGGGTCTCCAAAGTGTTGGCTCAGAAACTCCACACCCATGCCCGCGGTGAGCGCAGGAACGACGCTCTGGTTCGCGCCGTAGTCGGACACGACGAAGCCATCGAAGCCCCAGCGCGTGCGCAGGATGTCGGTGAGCAGCGTCGGGTTCTCGCAGGAGAAGAGCCCATTCACCTTGTTGTAGGCGCACATCACGCTGCCCGCGCCCGCCTTCACCGAGGCCTCGAACGCCGGGAGCTCGATCTCGTTCAGTGTGCGCTCGTCGACGTTGACGTCGATCCCCTGGCGATTGGTTTCCTGGTTGTTCTCGGCGAAGTGCTTGGGTGTGGCGATGGTGCCCTCGCGCTGGATGGCGAGCATCTCGGGGACCACGATGCGGCTCATCAGGAAGGGATCTTCGCCCAGGGTCTCGAAATCGCGACCGCCGTACGGCACGCGCACGAGGTTGATCATCGGCGCGAAGATGACGTCGTTGTTGGTGGCCTGCGCATCGTGGCCGAGCACCTTGCCGTACTGGCGCGCGAAGTCGGTGCTGAAGGTGGCGGCGAGCGATACGGGCGAGGGCATTGCGGTGGTGGGCGGTGTGATCCGCACCCCCGCCGGGCCATCGGTGAAGCGCAGCGGCGGGATGCCGAGCCGGGGGATGCCGGGCACGTACCCGACCTCGCCGTTGGCGAGCGGGTCCGCCGCCGGCTGCCCGGGCAAGCCGGGGACGCTGCCGCGCAGCATGGAAATCTTTTCATCGAGGGTCATCGCCCCGATCAATTGATCGATCTTGTGGTTGTGCGCGGCGTGCGCGGACGCAGGGATAAAGGCGGCTGCGGCGAGTCCTGCAAGCGATGCGAGCGCCAAGGCGCGACAGCAGCGCAGCAGTGCGGCGTGGATAGCCATGTGATCCCTCCTCCAAAAGAGCCTCAAATCGACAAGGCTCCGGCCCAATCTGGTCCGGAGCTAGCCGGTGCTCCGTGCTCACCTCCTCCTGCTTGTTCTGCTCGAAGATGCGTTGTCTTGTCCTGCCTGGTGCCGGCGCAACGCTGGATTTCGCAGTCAACGCCGCAAACGGCAGGCGTGTGCTACCTGCCGCGCAGGGACAAATCAAGGCATACCGCTCAGACCTGTACGCGCGCCGTCAGCGCAGCGTTTTCTGCAGCGCGGGCACGTCGTCTTGCCAAGGAGCGTCTTCGCGTGCAGAGGCAATCCGCGCGGGCGCGATGGGTAGCGTCGACCGCCGGGTCGGGCAAGCCCTGAGCCACTCTGGCGCCCCTCCAGCGTATGCAGGATGCCATGCAAACCACGCGGCCAGGGTCGATGCGTCGTCCTGGACGATGGTGTGGGCCGCTTGCCAGTCGCCAGCCGCAAAGAGGTCCGCCGCGCGGCGCAGAGACGAGCGGCCCTCGCGCTACAACCCGGTCGTGGTCGAGAACCCAGGCGACGATTGATCAGTCGTCATCTTCTTCATCCTCGCCTGCCGGGCTCCAGTACACGCCGATGCATCCGCGTCCGGCGAAGGAGGCGCCTCCGAAGCTCACGCAGGGATCCGGGTCGTTCTTTCCCGCCCTCGCAGGAGTGAGGGGCACGAACACGTGGTTGTTCCGGCGGTCGGCGGCGACTGAATGCGCGTTGAACGCGGTGGGCACCTTGGCGATGAACGCATTGTTGTCGGCGTCGATGATGCCGAGGCTCGGTCCGCTGGGATCGTTGCGGGCAGCAAGGTAGTAGTGCTCGTCGCCCGGGTTGAACCAGACCTCATCCGAGCCACCCACATCGAGGATCGTCTTCAGGACAGCGCCGGTCTTCGCGTCGAGGATGATCGATCGCGACGGGTCGGCGCAACCGACCAGGATCCGCAAACCCGGACCGAGCGTCAGACCGGCGGGTGAGCAATTGCTGACGGGGAACAGGGCCGTCACCGTGGGCCCGCTGCCGTTGGAACCGACCGGATCGATCTGCGCGACGGCCCCTTTGCTCGAATCGCCGTCGAGCTCCGGCACCGAGACGTAGAGACGTCCTGTCCGTTCGACCCACAGCGGCTGTTCCAGTCCGCCGGTCACGGTGTTCTGGAACGGGAAGCCAGGTTGGCCCGGACCGAACGTGATCTTCGCTTTGACCTGTCTCGGCGGCCTCGTCGAGATCAAGCTGAGGAACGGAGGATCGTCGGCGTTGTTGACCACTGCGATCAGGTGGTCGCGGGAATCGAAGGCGATCTCATCCGAGCGCCTCTGTCCCCCCGTGGGAATGGTGTCGATGAGCGCCGGAGGGTTGGAGCTCAGATCGAAGACCTTCACCGAGCTCTGCGCTGCTTCACCCGACTTCAACACCTGCGGTCCGTCACCAGCCCAGAGCTCCTGCACGCGGGCGCGCGAGCCTCGATCGTCGCGATCCGAATCACCGTCTTTCGCCATGGAGTTGGTCGTCCGGATGACGACGACGCCATTCGGTCCTGAGAAATCGTTGCCGCGCGGGTCCGCTCCCGCGAAACCGCCCTGGATCCGCCGAACGAACTGGTTCGTCCGCGTGTCCACGACGTCGACGCCCGCGTTGGATCGGTCGGCGAGATAGTACAGCCGACTCGACGCATCTACCCAGCTGATGTCGAACGCCGTCAAGGGGTTGTCCGGTACCGCGACGACCGCGCGAAGCTGAAAATCGCCGGCCGGCTTCGCGGCTGAAGAGGATGACGAGGTCGCGACGTTCGCGCTCGTCGCCGTCGAGCGGGCATCATTGGAACCGCATCCCGCCGACGCAAGCAGGATCCCGGCGACGGTGCTCACGACAGCGACCGGATCGTTGAGCGCAACGAGCTTTGACGGAGTTCCCATTGGCTTCATCCCCGGCGCGCGCGGAATTGCGCGCCATCTGCGTGGCGAGGCGCTCATCTGCTCCGGTCGGGCGGGGGATACAAGACGACGTAAGTCGTGTTCCGACGAACGGCGCAAACACCATTACCGATTCAGGCTTCAGGCGCTGCCCATCGGGAGGCGCATCTCGCGTTTCTCAACGAGTTGGGCGAACGACTGTTCATGGCTGGACCGTTTCTGAGTGAGGACGGCTCGGCCATGATAGGCAGCCGGGTGAACTGCTGATGAACGAGCCAGCAGGATCGGAAGCTCGAGGCTATGAGGACCTCTACGAGGAAGTCGAATCGCCTCTGATGCAGCAGGTCCGCCGGGAAGCGTACGGGGAAGACATCGGCCAGCACTCTTGGGTGACGGCCGAGGAGCTTCGAGAGGACGTCTCCCGACTCGGCCTTTCACCCGCCAGCCGCCTTCTCGATCTCGGTTGTGGTCCTGCCGGCCCGCTCACCTTCGTCGTCGGCCTGGCCGGATGTCGCGGCACCGGCTTGGACCTGAGCGCATCTGCCATCGCCGCGGGGCGCGCCCGCGCCGCTTCGCTTCGGCTCGATCGGTTGGTTTCGCTCCGCCGCGCAGACTTGAACGAGCCGCTGCCATTCGCCGTCGGCGCATTCGACGCGGTGATGTCGCTAGACGTGATCCTTCATCTTCGCGATCCCGCAGCGATCATCCGGGAAGTGGCGCGGGTGCTCACCGGCGGAGGACGGTTCTTGCTGACCGATGCCGGCGTGATCACGGGCCCGATCTCCGACGAGGAGGTCCGGCTCAGGTCCATCCACGGGTACACCCGATTCGTTCCTCCGGGCTTCAACGAGCGAGCACTCGAGGTGGCCGGGCTGCGCTTGATCGATGGCGAAGACCGGACCGCGAGCGCGCTGAAGATCGCTGGCGGACGGCTGGCCGCAAGGCTCGCCCATCGAGCGCAGCTTGAGCCGCTCGAAGGCAGCGCCAGGTTCGAGCGCCAGCGGCAGTATCTCGAAACCGTTATCGACCTCTCGCGCAGGGGAACGCTCTCGAGAAGGATGTATCTGGCGGAACCCTATCCGCCGAGATAGAGAATCCGGGACGGTCGGACGTTGACCACTTCGCCTCGCTTGTCAAATCACGGGTGCTGTCGTCCGAGAGGCTGCCGGTCGCGACGTACTGCTGTGTCGTTCGCAGCCAGTCAGGCGCTCGCGCGCGGGATGGTCAGCAGACCGGATGCCACCGCTCGCGCCCCGTGCTCATCGCGCCGGGGCCGCTGCGGAGGCGCCGAGGCGGCGTACGTTGCTCATCCGGGCAGCGACGATGGCCCCGGACGCAAAGGTCAGCGCTCCGACGATCCAGATCGCCGGTCGGATTCCCAGTGCGTCGGCGGCCAGGCCGGAAACGACCGCGCCGGCT
>MNFJ01000083.1 GCA_001918155.1 Deltaproteobacteria bacterium 13_1_40CM_4_68_19 | reverse complement strand
GGGTTCACCGCGCGCACCAGCGGCCAGACGCGCGAGGGGAACGCCCGCATGCTGGCGCTCCACGACGCGCTCCTGCTCCCCGTCGTGCGCGGCTACCCCAATGCAGACCGGATCGCCGTCGCCCGCGCCGATCTGCGCGATCCGCGCGCCTCCTGCTCAGCGCGCAGGTCCGCGATGCGGCGCCTCGCCGTGGCCGGTGGCAGCGAGGCGGAGGCGTTGCTCGCCCGGGCCGCCGAAGCCCGCGCCGGCGGCTCGGTCGAGGCGCGCGATGCCTTGCGCCGGCGACAGACCGCGAAGATGGCCGAGCGCTGATTACATGGAGGGCGCGCCGGAGCTGCGTACCCCGCGGATCAGGCCGTCGACCCCGAGCGCGGTCCCGGCCCGTCCGAAGAACAAGAGCGGGTAGATCGTGAGATATGCGAGTCCGCTCTGCCCGCGCACGTAGTTGAGGGAGAAGATCTGCCCGCTCGCGAACTGGAAGTTGAGGACCATCACGAACGCGAGCAGCGCCGCGAGCGGAGTGAGCAGACCGAGGATCAACAGCGCTCCGAGCCCCAGTTCCCCGACCACGACCACTCGCGAGAAGACGGCCGGATACTGCGAGACGAACGCCAGGTACTTCGCCACCGCGTCGTTGGCGGGATGCGCCGACCACTCGGCGAATTTCTGCTGCAGCGGCGGCTGCGCGAACCAGGAGAGCTTCTGCAGCCCGGAGGTGAAGAGCGAAACGCCGGCAGCGATGCGCAGGACTGCGAGGAAGAGCGAGAAGCCGGGCGTGAGCATGGCGCCTCTCTATAGCGGTGGCCGGGGGGCTTTTCCACAACTCCTTTGTCTGGTACACGCGCGCCCGAACTCCGAGGAGAGTGGATGCTGAAGGGAGCGATCGTCGGCTTCGGTTTCATCGCCGGGAAGGGGCACTACCCGGCGTACCTGCAGCGCGAGGACATCGAGATCGTCGCCGTCGCGGACGTCACCGCGCCGCGGCTGGAAGCGGCTCGGGCGGCCATTCCGAAAGCGCGGCTGTACGCGAGCTTTCGCGACCTGCTCGCGCGCGAGACGCAGCTCGACTTCATCGACATCTCCACGCCGCCACACGCGCACGCGGAGATCGCGCTTGCCGCGCTGGAGCGCGGCATCCACGTGCTCTGCGAGAAGCCGCTCACCACCAGCATGGCCGAGGCGCGCGCGCTGGTCGACGCCGCGCGCGCGCATCGCCGGGTGGTGTTCCCGGCGCACAACTACAAGCACGCCCCGGTGGTGAAGTTCGCCCAGCAGATCATCGAGTCCGGCCGCATCGGGGCCATCCGCGCCGTCACGCTGAACACCTTCCGGACCACGCACGCCAAGGGCGTGCCGGAATGGAAGACGGACTGGCGCCGCGACCGCAAGCTCTCCGGCGGCGGCATCGCCATGGACCATGGATCGCACAGCTTCTACCTGACCTTCGCCTGGCTCGGCTCTTTGCCGACGCACGTCACCGCCAAGACGCTCACGCTCGAGCGCCAGTGGGACACCGAGGACAACTTGAACGCCGTCCTCACCTTCCCGAACGGGTTCGCGCACACCTTCCTCACCTGGACGGCCGGTGTGCGCAAGGTGGTCTACTCGCTGCAAGGCGAAAACGGCGCCCTGGTGATCGACGACGACGAGTGGGAGCTGACCACCGGCAAATCGAGCGGCAAGACGGCGCTGGAGAAAGGCGTGATCGAGAGCGACTGGATGGACGCCTCGCACACCAGGTGGTTCAACTCGATGTTCGATCAATTCAAGGCGGCGATGCGCTCCGGCGACTTCGTCAACCGCGAGCTGCGCGAGGCGGTGGCCTGCATCCAGATCATCGAGACCTGCTACCGGTCGAGCGCGGAGGGCAGCCGCGAGCTGCCGCTCGCCGTGGACGTGACCGCGCTATGAGCGGGAAGGTCCCGCTCAGGGCTTCGTCGCTCCGCCAGGCTTTGGACCGGCACCGCCGCCCGGAGCCCGCCCCCCGCCGGGCCGCCCGCCGCGGCCGCCACCAGGCCCACCCCGACCGCCGCCTCCACCCCGACCGCCGGGGCCGCGTCCGCGGCCCCCGCCCGGTCCCCGCTCGTTGCGCCGGTCCTGCATCACCGATTCCATCGAGAAGCTGCCTTCGAGCGATCCTTCCGCGCCTTTCTTGCCGCCACCCGAGGGACGCCGCGGTCCGCGACGTCCGCCGCGCTCGTCCCGCTCGAAGCTCTGCTTCATCGACTGCGGCATCAGATCGACGACGTACTGGTGCTCGCCGATCCTCTTCGCGCCCTGGACCTGCTCCTCCACCCCGAAGACGCGCACCAGGCGCACGCGCTCGGCCTGTCGTCCGGCCGCCTTGACGGCTTCGCGCAAGCGATCGAGCCGCTCGCCGGAAGTCCCCGTCGCCTCGGAGACCGCCTTGTCGAGAAGCTCTTTCACCGCGGTGGTCTCCGCCTCGGGCTCCGCCTTCGCTTGTCCTTCCTCGTCCGCATTGACCTCGGAAGGCTTGGCGCCTCCGGGCGTCGCCTTCAGATCCGGCTCTCCTTGCCCGGACAAGTCCTGGTCCGCGGCCGCCTCCTCCTTCGCCTCCACGGCCGCCGCGCCCGGCTGCATCACGTCCTCGGCCGTCCCCGCTTCGCCTGGCTTCTCGATGTGCTTCTCGGAAGTGGTGCCGACGACCGCGTCGCTCTGTCCGGCAGCCTGCTCCGCGAGGCCGAGGGCAGCGGCGCCGGTCGCGCTGTCCGCCCCCGCCTCCGTGAGCACCGCCGAGGCGTTCTCGTTCGGCTTCGCGGTGACGGCGCCGGAGACCGCGGAGGGAGGAGCGACGCGCGTCAGCTCGGGCGGGAGACTTCTGCGGGCTTCCCCCTCTGCCTTGGCGGCCATCCGGATCATCGTCCCGCTGAACTCGGTGAGCGTCTTCATGTGAACACCCGGTGAATGCGAAAAGGCGCGCCTTCGTACCACAACTTGCACACAAGTGAAGGACCGGGGTCGCCGCTGTGCGGCGTGCGCGAAATCGATCCACCATCCGGTGTCTTGGGCCTGTGCGAAAGCGATCCACAAGGTGTGGGTAACACACTAATCCTTGCGCATTGTGCATCGCGTCACCACAATCCCTAGTGGGTTTCATTTGACAAAGCGGTCCCGGATGCCGCACTCTGCCCACACTTCCGCAGCGCTAGCGCGATGTGGACTGGAGGGGAAAACATCGATGGCGAAGACCGGCAAGAACGATCCCGCAGCCTTGTCCGCCCTGCCTGCAGGCGCGTCCGTCACCGCTCCCCGCTCGGAGGGCCCGAGACCTTCCCGCAAAGCAAGAGGGCTGCCGCTGACGCGCCGCGTTACGCACGAGTCCGCGACCGCCGGCGAGGTGCTGAACAGCGTCGAGTGGACGCGGCGCCCGGCGAAGATCTCCGGCGCGGACGGCGAGGTCGTCTTCAAGATGGACGACGCGGAAGTTCCGGCCGACTGGTCGCAGCTCGCCACCGATGTCGCCGTGTCGAAGTACTTCCGCAAGGCGGGCGTTCCCACCGGGAGCGGCGCGGAGGAGTCGGTGCGGCAGCTCGTCCGGCGCGTCGCGCACACGCTGCGCACCGCCGGCGAGGAGACGGGCGGCTACTTCGCGACCGCCGCCGACGCAGAGACGTTCGAGGCGGAGCTGAGCTACATGCTCGTCCATCAGATCGGGGCGTTCAACAGCCCGGTCTGGTTCAACTGCGGGCTGTGGCATGAGTATCGGATCAAAGGCTCGGGAGGGAACTACGCAGTAGACCTTGCCACCGGCCAGGCGGACAAGACGGAAGAAGCGTACAAGCGACCCCAGGTCTCCGCCTGCTTCATCCAGAGCTGCAGCGACGATCTCGAGTCAATTTTCACCCTCGTCCACGACGAGGCCCGCGTTTTCAAGTACGGCTCCGGGAGCGGAACGAACTTCTCGAAGCTTCGGGGAAAGATGGAGCGGCTGTCCGGCGGTGGCACCAGCTCCGGGTTGATGAGTTTTCTCGAGGTGCTCGACAAAGCCGCGGGCGCCACCAAGTCGGGAGGGATCACCCGGCGCGCGGCCAAGATGGTCGTACTGGACGTCGATCATCCTGAGATCCGCGATTTCATCCAGTGGAAGGCGCGTGAGGAGAAGAAGGTCGCAGCCTTGATCGCCGCTGGGTATCCTTCCGATTTCAACGGCGATGCCTACCGCACCGTTTCCGGGCAGAACGCGAACAACTCCGTGCGTGTAACGGACAAGTTCATCGAGGCGGTGAGGAAGGATGAGGTCTGGCAAACCACCGCGCGGACGACCGGCGATGTAGTGGAGCGTCTCTCCGCGCGGCAACTCTGGCGCGACATGGCCGAGGCGGCATGGAGGTGCGCTGACCCGGGTCTGCAATTCGACGACACCGTCAACAAGTGGCACACGTGCAAGGCAACGGACCGGATCTATGCGTCCAACCCCTGCAGCGAGTTCATGTTCCTCGATGATACGGCCTGTAACCTCGCGAGCCTCAACCTCCTCAAGTTTCTCGACGAGAAGACAGGCGAGTTCGACGTCGAAGGCTACAAGCACGCCTGCCGGATCTTCTTCCTCGCGCAGGAGATCGCCGTCGATCTCGCCAGCTACCCGACAAGGCGCATCGCGGAGCGCAGCCACCAGTTCCGGCCGCTCGGACTCGGCTACGCGAACCTGGGCACGCTCTTGATGGTCGAGGGGCTGCCCTACGATTCAGACGCCGGCCGGGCCATGGCGGCCTCGATCACCGCCATCATGACCGGCGAGGCGTATGCGCTCTCGGCGGAGATGGCGGCGGCGAAGGGACCGTTCCAGGGTTACGCCCTGAACCGCGAGAGCATGCTGGAGGTGATGCGTCTGCATCGCGATTCGGTGGCCAACATCGACCCTGCGTTTGCTCCCGCCAAGCTTCTCTCCGCCGCGCACGAGTGCTGGAACCGCGCCGTGCAGCTGGGCGAGCAGCACGGGTACCGCAACGCCCAGGCCACCGTGCTCGCGCCGACGGGCACCATCGGGCTGCTCATGGATTGCGACACCACCGGCGTCGAGCCCGACTTCGCGCTGATCAAGTTCAAGAAGCTCGCCGGCGGCGGCAGCTTCAAGATCGTGAACCAGTCGGTGCCCCGGGCGCTGAAGAAGCTCGGGTACGCGCCCGCGGAGGTCCAGGCGATCGTCGACTACGTCCGAGGCACGGCGACGCTGAAGAGCGTGCCCGAGTTCTCGCCGAAGGAGCTGGAGGCGCGCGGCCTGCAACAGAGCGAGATCGCCAAGGTGGAGAAATCCCTGGAGTCGGTGTTCGATCTGCGCGCGGCGTTCGGATCCCATGTGATCGGCGCGGCCGCGCTACAGCGGCTCGGGCTCGATGCGGGCGCCAAGGGCAAGCACGTGCTCGCGAAGCTCGGCTACACCGACGAGCAGATCGACGGGGCGACGCTGGTCGTCTGCGGTCGGCAGACCGTCGAGGGAGCCCCGTTCCTCGAGCCCGAGGACCACCCCGTCTTCGATTGCGCAAACCGCTGCGGGCCGCTGGGCACGCGCTTCATCGAGCCCATGGGCCACGTCCGCATGATGGCGGCAGTCCAGCCGTTCCTTTCTGGCGCAATCAGCAAGACGATCAACTTGCCGCACGACGCCACGGTGGAGGAGGTCGAGCGGATCCACTCGGAGTCATGGCGGCTCGGTCTCAAGGCCATCGCGCTCTACCGCGACGGGTCGAAGCTGTCACAGCCGCTCAGTGCGGGCGATCAAGCGCAGAAGATCGCCCTGCCGAAGGACGCGAAGGAGATGGCGGAGGCGTTGCGGACCTTCATCCCCGACCTGACGGCAGAGCAGGCGCAGCGGATGGCGGACGCGGCATTCCATGCGAAAGCGGCCGCGACCGCCGCGCCCGAGCAGCTTCCCGCGATGTCGCGCCGCAAGCTTCCCTCCAAGCGCTACGGCATCACCCAGGAAGCGAAGGTGGGCGGCAACAAGGTCTTCCTGCGGACCGGCGAATACGGCGACGGGACCCTCGGCGAGATCTTCATCGACATGCACAAGGAGGGCGCGGCGCTGCGCAGCGTGATGAACTGCTTCGCCATGCTCGTCTCCATCGCCCTGCAGTACGGCGTTCCCCTCGAGGTGCTGGTCGAACAATTCGTGTTCACGCGATTCGAACCGCAGGGCCCCGTGCAGGGGCACGATCGCGTGAAGTTTGCCACCTCGGTGATCGACTACGTGTTCCGCGCCCTCGGCGTCGAGTACCTCAAGCGCGATGACCTGGCACACGTCACGCCGGAGGAGGCGGCCGAGACCCCGAAGAGCGCACAGACCGCCGATCCGGTCATGGCGCCCGGGGCGAGCCCCGCGGCAGCGGCGAAGGCGGCCCAGAAGTCGGGCCCGCCGGACGCGGCGCGCGCCGCGGCGCGGGCGCAGGACGAGTTGTTTGGAAAGCTCTCCGGGGATGCGCCGTTCTGCGATACGTGCGGACACATCACCATCCGCAACGGAACCTGTTACAAATGCCTCAACTGCGGGAACTCGATGGGCTGCTCGTAGCGCCGTACCCCCCACGGCCGCGAGCGCCGGGCGGCGGATCCTTCGCGGGTCCGCCGCTCTTTTTTTTCCGGAAGCTCTCCCGGGCGGCAGTCGCCTGCTTCCTCGGCGGCAGCACGGCAGGGATGCGTGCGCTCTGCCTCATGCGGAGGTTGATCGAGGAGAGACGATGGACGGACGGGGCTGGAAGCCGGAGTACGGCATCTCCGCGGAGGGGATCGACATCCTCGGCTACGTCGAGGCGCTGCCGTGCGACGTCCGCCGCGAGCTGGCCCGGGCCATCGCCACACTCTGCCGGCGCGAAGGTTACCTTTCGCTGCACGACGACGTGCGAGATTGCATCGGCCAATCGCGGCGCGGAGCGGATGCAAAGCTCGCCAAGGTGATCCCGCTGTTCAAGCGGTCCCAACGCGGCTGATCGCCGGCTCCAGATCGAAGGCCACGCGGCGCGCCTCCACCGGCAGCCGGGCGACGAATGACGTCGCCCATCCGGTCTCCTCGCGCAGCGCGATGGATCCGTCGTGCGCGACAGCCACCAGCCGGCACAGATAGAGGCCGAGGCCTAGATTGTGCTTCTGGCGGAAACCGCGCCGGACGACCCCCTTCTGGAACAACCGGGCGCGCGCATCGGCCGGCACCGGCTCGCCCGTGTTGCGGACCGCCAGCACGAGCTCTGCTCCTTCCTGCGAAGCGGCCACCTCGATGCGCCCTCCGGGCCGCACGAAATCGATGGCATTGAGCACCAGGTTGTCGAAGAAGCGGTGGATCATCTCACGGTGCAGCATGGCGGACAGCCCGGGCTCCACCTTCGTCGCGATCTGCGCGCCGGCGTTGCGCGCGCTGGCGGCGTAGGCGTTTGCCAGCGAGACGAGCAGGGCCGAGAGATCGACCGTCTCGGGCGCCGAGTTGAGCACCCCGCGCTCGAGCCGCGCGATGGCGAGCAGATCGCCCACCATGGCCTGTAGCCTGCGGCCCTGCTGCTCGATCATCTTCACGTCTTTCTGCAGCGGTCCCTCGAGCTCGCTCGCCACCACCTCCGCAAGTCCGATCAACCCGGTGAGCGGCCCCTTCATGTCGTGCACCAACAGGTGCGTCAGCGTTTCTGCCTCACCCTGGGCGCGGCGCAGCTCCTCGTGGCTGACCTCGTTCACCACCAGCCGCGCGACCAGCCGATCGAGCTCGCGGACGACGGCGGCGGAGACCATCGCCACCAGCGCGAGGACCACGCCGCTCATGGCGATGCTCGCCCAGGAGACGCCGGCGCGGAGCTGGAGCGCCGCGAGCAGCGCGAAGGCCAACGCCGCGGTGGCGGAGATCAGCGGCGGCCGCAGCGAGAGCGCCGACAGCGCCACGAGCAGGGCAAAGGCCCCGAGGGTCCATCCGGCATTGAAGATCTGGCTATCGGCCCGCGGTCCGACGCTCCAGAGCAAGAGGAACATGAAGACGACGTCGAACATGGGCGACGCCATCGTGAAGTGTTCGCGCCAGCCGCCGCCGTGGCGCCAGCGCAAGAGCAGATACCCGCTCAGCGCGTAGGCGAGAAGCGGCCCCAGCTCCGCCCGCGATTCGAGGTCCCCCGCGGCGGTGAAAGCGACCGCCACCAGGCAGAACGCTGCCAGCGCGATGGCGCGGATCTTCGCCAGCGACTCCATCGCCCGCGCGCGCAGCGCCGAAAACGCGCGCGTGCTCGACTCTGTGAGGAGCCGGCCGCGGCTGGCGTCGTCTGTAAGCATGCGGGATTACGATTCTCGGCGAAGCGGAGCTTTTGACCAAACACTTTGCGGACGGCCCGCCGGTGCGATCCACGTGCCGGACGAACGTCCTCCACAGCCGGGCCCTCGCACTTTGCCACGGCTTGTGGACGGCGGGGAAACCGCTTTGCGTTCCGGGCGCAAACCGGGGGCCACGGCTGTGGGAAACCTGTGCCCGTCCCGGCAGATTTTACCTGTCTTGACGCGATGTTAGCAGCAGTGCTAGCACGCCTGGGCACCGAGGGAGGAATCGCTTCCGCGCGGCAGTGTCGGACTCCTCGGGCAACGTGCTTGCGGCAACGGCGAGGGGCGTTCACTTCTTGACGGCGAGAGAGTACATCGAGGCCATCGCGCAGGAGCTTTCCGGCGTCCGTGGCCGGGGCCTTCTGCTTTCACCGGCCGACGCGCAGCTCGCGCTCTCGTGGCACGCCCGGGAAGTGCCGCTGGCCGCCGTGATCGCGCAAGTGCGAAAAGCGGCGCGCCTTCGCGCCCGCAGCACCGCGCGCGGGGCGGCGGAGATGATGCTGTCGCTGCAGGCCCTCGCGCCCGCGCTCGATCGACTCGGTGCGCGCCGCAGGTCGGCGCCTCGCGAGCCGGAAGGGCTTTGCGCACAGCTGCGCGCCGCCGCGCGCTGCCCGGGCCTGGCAGCGCGGGCAGCGTGGGAATCGCTCGCCGACCGCGCCGAGCAGCTCCTCGCGGAGGACGGAGGCGACGGATACTGGACGGTGGCGGTGCGCGCGCTCAAGGCGGCGCTCCGCGAGCTGCCCCGCTCCGCCGCGCTGGAGGCCGGGTCGGCGCTCCGCTCGCGCATCGCTCCGCGTCCGCAGGGAATGACGCGGAGGAGCTACCAGCGCAGCCTGCAGCTCATGCTCTTGTCCGCATCCAGCGAGCGCCTCGGCCTCCCGCCGCGCGCGTTCCTCCTCTAGGAGCAGCATCGATGGTCGAACCGGTCCCGACCGCCAAGCCTGTCTGCGCCCTGTGCGCCGGCGAGGGGTTCACTTTCCAGCAGCGCGAGGACAGGGGTATCGCGGCCGCCTGTTCCTGCACGGTTCATTGCCCGTCGTGCCACGGGCAGGGGCGGCTCTACGCGCGCGACGAGCGCGGGTACGAAGTGCTGCGCGGTTGCGGCTGCGGCGCCGATCCGCGCCGGCTTTCCTTGCTGACGGGCCTGCGGCTTCCCACCAAGTTCCTCGCGCGGACGCTCGGCGGATATCGCGCCTACAGCCCCGCGCAGCAGCGCTCCCTCTTGCGCGCCCGTCGGTTCGTCGACGAGTTCGTTCCCGGCGCGTCCGGACAGCGGGCGCTTCTCTTCTGCGGCCCGCCGGGAACGGGCAAGACGCACCTGCTCTCCGGGATGCTGCGGGAGCTGGCCGCGCGCAAGGGCGTGCGCGGCCGCTTCGAGGAGTTCTTCCTGCTCCTCTCCGACATCCGCGACGGCTTTTCCCGGGGGCTCTCCTCGCGGGAGTGGCTCGAGCCGCTGCGCCAGGTGGACGTGCTCGCCATCGACGAGATCGGCAAGGGCGGCAAGAACCGCGACTTCGAGCAGGGGATCCTCGACGAGATCCTGAGCGTCCGCTACAACGCCGGCCGCCCCACCCTGCTCGCGACCAACTATCCCCGGCCGGGCACCGTCGGCTGGGAGTTCAAGGCGGACGGCCAGTCCGCGGAGAACCTCGAGCAGCGGGTGGGACCGCGCATCTATTCCCGGCTGCACGAGATGTGCGACCTGATGGACGTACTGGGAGACGATCAGAGGGAGGTGCAGCACGATGCACGCCAGGCGCGAGACAGCGCAGCGGATGCTCCTGCTCGTGGGACGCGACCTGCACGAAGCTGAGCGGGTGAGACGGCTCCTGCCGGCGCGGGTCGGCATCGCGCACGCGCCCTCGCAGGCGGTGCGCGCGCTCCGCCGCACCGACGTGGTGTTGCTCGAGGACCGGAACTGGCCTTCGGCGGAGGACGAGGCGCTGTCCGAGCTGCGCGATCTGTCGGCGGCGCGCCGGCTCGCCTTGATCCTCTCGCGCCGCCGCGGCGACGTGGGCGACCCGGCGGCGGTTCCGGTGGTCGAGCGGCCCTACCGGATCGAGGAGATCATCTCGGCGATGCGGCTGGCGCTCTTGCGGAGACTGGCATGACGCGGTTTGGCCTGCGCCGGCGCGGTGAGAAGCTCTGCGGCATCCTGCGTCGCGCGCTGGAGGAGAACGGGATGGCGCGGCGTCTGCCGCGGCGCGTGTCTCCCGAGGTCTGGGAGAGCGCCGTCGGCCGGCAGATCGCCGCGCGGGCACAGCCGACCGTGCTCTCCGGCGGCACGCTCCACCTCCTGGTGCAGGATCACCGCTGGCGCGACCAGCTCGACGCAGCGCGGGCAATCCTCCTCGAGCGCTTGAACGGGAAGCTCGGCAAGGGCGCCGTGCGGGCGCTGCAGTTCGGGCTTGCGCACCAGGGCGCCCTCGACCAGGCACGCCGGCGCGCGGGCTTCTCCAGGCAGCTCACGCCGACGCACGCGGTGGAACCGTCGGGCGTGCTCGGGGCGGAACAACTCGAGCCCGCTCTTCGCGACGGGCTTCTCAGGGCGGCGGAGGCGGCACGGCGCAGGCGCCCGTGAAGAGGAGACGGCGCGAGCGCGAGCCCGCCGCGCTGCCGGCGCCGAGCGCTTCAGCCCGCAACGCCCTGGGCCCGTACGCGCGAGGCAGGCTGCTGGAGAAAGCGCGGGGCTTCCCCGCCCTGTCGCTCGACGTGCCTTGGGACGTCTTCTCCTCGCAGGCGATCGACGAGGGCACCCTGCTCTTGCTGCAGAATCTCCCCGCCGGGGAACCGCGCTCCGTGCTCGATCTGGGCTGCGGCTACGGCGCGCTCGGCCTGCCCATCGCTGCCCGCTGGCCTTCGGCGCGCTGCGTCCTGATCGATCGCGATCTGCTGGCGGTCGCCGCGGCCGCGCACAACGCCAGGGCGCTCGGTCTGCGAAACGCCGAGGCGCGCCCGGGGCTCGGATATCGTGAAGTCGCCGGCGAGCGGTTCGACTGGGTGGTGTGCAACGTTCCGGCCCGAATCGGCCCCCGGGCAATCCGGCACTTGCTCGAGGGCGGGCGGGCGCTGGGAGCCCAGGTGCGGGCGGTCGTGATCCGCGACCTGCGCGGCGTGCTGCGCGACCTCGAGTTGCCGGGGCTCATCCACCTCGCCTCCGGAGCGCGGCACGACGTCTTCGCCCTGGCGGAGGCCCCGGCGGCGATCGACCTCGCGGACGAAGGGATCTATGCGCGCGACGAGACGGAGTTCGCCGGCTTGCGACTCTCCCGCCCGCATGATGCTTCCGAGGACCCGGGGCACTTCGGCCTCTTGTCGGCGCTCGCGGAATCGTTGCCCCGCACGGCGCCCGGGCGCGCGCTCGCGTTCCGCGCGGGGTATGGAGCGCTCCCACTTCACCTCAAGTCTCGCTACCCCGCATCACAGGTGCTCGCGCAAGAGCGAGACCTGCTCGACGCCGCGTTCCTGCGCCGCAATGCGCACGATCTCGGGCTGCCGGTCGAGGTGCGCGAGACGCTGTTTCCCGCGGACGGCCTGGAGCCGCGGAGCTTCTCGCTGGTCGTCGGGGAGCTCTCCTCTCCGGCCGGCCCACTGGTGGCGGCGAGGGAGCTGCAGGACTGCGCCGATCTCCTCGCGGCCGGCGGAGAGGCCCTGATCGTCGCCACCGAGAAACAGGAGCGCGGCTGGCTTCCGGAAGCGGCTCCGAAAAAGGCTGCTCTGACGCTGCTCTTGAGCCGGCAGGGCGCCTCGGTGCTGCGGATTTCGCGGCCGAGGGACGCCTGAACGGGGGGAAGACCGGGAGGGGGATTCGTCGCTTCCAGAGGGAGAAATCGCTGGACGGAGCCGATCCGGTTCTGTCAGAGTGCGCTCGTTTTTCGCGGGGAGACAGCTCCCCCAATGGGAGGAAAAACCGGATGGCCGCCAAGAAAGCCGCCTCGAAGAAGTCCGCCAAGAAGACCGCACGCAAGCCGAACGCCGCGTTCATGAAGGCCATGCAGCCCAGCGCGGCGCTCGCGAAAATCGTGGGGGACAAACCGCTGCCCCGCACCGAAGTGGTGAAGAAGCTCTGGCAGTACGTGAAGAGGAACAACCTGCAGGACAAGAAGGAGAAGCGGAACATCAATGCGGACGAGCAGCTCCGCGAGGTGTTCGGGGGAAAGAGGACCGTCTCGATGTTCGAGATGACGAAGCTGGTGAACGACAACCTGTCGTAGCTCTTTCCACAGGGCGTTCACGCAAGGGCGCGGGTCCAGCAGGGACCGGCGCCCTTTGCGTTTCGCGGGCCCAGAGCACATGCGCTCTCTAGGTTTGCGGCAACAGCCCGGCGCCGTCGTCGAATTCGAGTTCCGGCTCGGCGGGCAACGGGCGCGCCGAGCTTTCCGGAACGATCCTGGCGATGCCGCGCCGATTGAGGACGATCACGGCCTCGCGCCTTTCCGCTCC
>MNFJ01000030.1 GCA_001918155.1 Deltaproteobacteria bacterium 13_1_40CM_4_68_19 | reverse complement strand
CCGATGCAATCCATGGCAAGCATGCGGTTTTCTCTCGCCTTGCTCCTCCTGGCTGCGGCCGGTTGCAACAGAGGAACGGGGGCGCGCTCGGGGCCATCGAGTACAACATCCTCGAAGTGCAGGCGCTCGCCGACGGCAGGCTCGTCTTCGGTTTCCCGGGCTCGGGGCTGCTGGTCTGGGAGCCGGGGGAACCGAAAGGCCGCCGCGTCACGCAGAGCGACGGACTCCCCGGCGAACAGATCGGGCGCATGTCGCAGGACCGCATGCACGATCCGCCGCTGCTGCTCGTCCCGACCGATCGGGGGCTGGCAGTGTTCCGCAGCATTCCCTGAGGCGAAGTTTCCGCTGATCGCAACCGCTGTGCGGTAACCTGCGCGCCCGTTTGTCAGAGGGAGCGGGGAGAGCTGGTGAACAGCGCTGACGAGGCCGCCTCCGGCGGCAGGGACATGCGCCGGGCGGTGCTCGCGGTCGCGGGTGCGGCCATCCTGTGGTCGACAGGCGGGCTGTTCATCAAGGTCGCACCGATGCCGGCCCTGGCCGTCGCCTGCGGGAGGTCGCTCATCGCCGGACTCTTCTACCTGGCGGTCCTGCGGCCAGACTTGCGCGCCGGGCGCTGGACGACGGCGGCGGCTTACGCCAGCTGCATCGTGACCTTCGTATCGGCGACCAAGCTGACGACTGCCGCGAACGCCATCTTTCTTCAGTACACCGGGCCGGCCTACGTGCTCGTCCTCTCTCCATTCCTGCTGGACGAGCCGTTCAGGCCCATCGACGGCATCTGCGTCGCGCTCTCGCTGGCGGGCATGTCGCTCTTCTTCGTCGGCAAGGTCGAGTCGGGGCAACTGCTCGGCAACCTCCTCGCCATCGCCTCCGGAGTCTTCTTCGCTCTCGCGGTCGTGCTGCTGCGCCGCGATGCCAAGACCGGCCGCGGCGACGCGCTGCCTTCGACCACGTTGGGCAATTTTCTCGCAGCGGCCCTGACCGCGCCCTGGGCGCTGAGCGCCGCGCCGGCGATGCTCTCCGGCCGCGGCGCCGCGGTGCTGCTCTACCTGGGAATCGTGCAACTCGGGCTCGCCTATCTGCTGTTCGTGCGCGGCGTGCGGCGGGTGCCCGCGGCGGAGGCTTCGCTGATCTCGATGCTCGAGCCCGTCCTCAACCCGGTCTGGGTGCTGATCGGATTCGGCGAGCGACCGGGCCGCTGGGCGATCGCGGGCGGAGCGGTGGTGATCGCGGCGGTGGTGGCGCGCACGCTGGTCCCGCAGCCTCAGCGCGCCTCGACGACCAGCGTGTAAAGCGTCCCCGCCATGTCGTCGTACCACCAGTCCAGCGGCCGGCCCGTGCCCACCGGGCGCGGTGGAGCGTTGTTCACGGAGGAGGGGAACGCCGCCTTCCCGACCGCGAAGTAATAGGTGACCGGACCGAGCTCCATCTTCCAGGCGCTGCGCGAGACCCACTGCGGCCGGGGCTGTCGCGCGCGAGAGATCTTGTCCTGCGCGATCTCCTCCGCCGACTTGCCTGCCCAGGCCTGCTGCAACTCTTCGATTCGCGCTTGCACCGCAGCCGGCGACATCGGTTCCCACGCGAGCGCGGGGAGCGCGGCAGCCAGACCGAGAAGAATCGCGCGCAGCCGGAGAGCCATGTCGCGATACTAGCGCCGCTCAGCGAAGGACGTCGCGCCAGACGAACTTCGTGCAGCCTTGTTGACCGGTCGAGCCCACGACGGATCCGTCGAGGCCGATCGCCACGCTGGTCACGCCCGGGAACGTGACCTTGCCGCAGGCGTCGCCTTGGGCGGAAACGAGATCCACGGCGTTACCGGCCTTGAGGAGCTGGGCGGAAGTTGCGGAGACCGAAATGACCCCCGGTCCGTACGCCAGTCCGAGCACGACGTCCGTGCTCGGCAGCGACGGGTTCCACATGACGCCGTAGTGATTCGGCGTCCGCCGCAACAATTCCTTCGCCGTCGATCGCCGTAGCGCTGCAGCTCTCGCCGTTCCCCGGCTGCACGTCGAAAGCCATCGCGGTACCCGGTGGAGCAGGCAGAAGCCCGGTGCAGTCCGCCGTCGGCCCCCCGTCAGGCGTGATCACCGGATTGGGCCCGCCGTCGCCGCCGGCCTCCACCGGCGCACGTCCGCCGCACGCTAGCGCCGCCACGCAAAAGCAAAGAAGGCAACCCGCCCCGCGCATGCCCGCCCCCCAGCGGCGGGAACGGTGTGCATCAGGCAGCCCGCGGGCTAGACCGCGCCCATCAGCGAGATGGCCTCGCGTTCACTGGTCGGCAGATCGAAGAACGCCGCAAGGACTTGCGCCGCCTGCAGCCGCCGCTGCTCCTCGAATTCCAGCCGCCCCCGCCAGCGCAGCTCGGCGCAGACGGCGTCGACGATCTGCACCGGCGTCGGCGCCGAGGGCAGCCGCAGGCGCACCACCCTGCGCAGCTCTTCCGCGTCCTCGGCGCAGAAAGCGGCGCAGAGCACCGCACGAATGGCGTTGTCGATCTCGTCGTCCGTGGAAAACTGGATGTCCGTCATGACCCGGACAGTGTCCCGCGAATCGGGGACGCGCGCGCCTTTTCTTCCCGGCGCTGTCTCCGTGCTCTGTGTTGGGCGCTAGGCGATGGCGACCGGCTGCACGGAGCGGACCGCGCTGTACCGGTTCTTCCCCGACCGCTTCGCACCGTACAGGGCGCCGTCGGCGGAATGCACCAGGTCCTCGGGCGTCTCCACGTCGTCCGCCGGGTAGTACGCCAACCCCAGGCTCGCCGTCACCCGGCAGTTCTTCCCGTTCTCGTCCTGCAGGATCAGCTCGGAGATGGCGCGCAGGAGCCGCTCGCAAACCCGCATCGCGCCTTCCGGCGGAGTCTGCACCAGGATCACTCCGAACTCGTCGCCGCCATAGCGCGCCGCAATGTCCGAGACGCGGACGCTCTTCGCGATGGCGTTGCCTACCGCGCGCAGCACCTTGTCGCCGAGCACGTGGCCGTACTGATCGTTGATCGGCTTGAACGAGTCCAGGTCGAGCATCGCGAACGCGAGCGGCTCGCCGTGGCGGTCGGACCGCTGCATCTCCTGCAGCAGCCGGTCCATCAGATAGCGGCGGTTGTGCAGCCCGGTGAGAGGGTCGTTGACGACCATCTGCTCCAGCGCCGCCTGCAGCTTGCGGATGCGGTCGTGCGTCTGCTTCGTGCGCAAGAGCGCCCGCACGCGGGCGAGCAGCTCCGCGGGATCGCAAGGGCGCGAGATGTAGTCGTCCGCGCCGAGCTGCAGCCCCCGGACCCGCTCCGCCGTCTCGCTTCGGTTCGAGGCGACGAGCACCGGGACGAAATCGAGGTCGGGCGACTTCAGGCTCGGCAGCAGCTCGAGCCCGTCCATGTCGGGGAGCGCGCGGCCGAGGACGACGAGATCGGGGCGGTCGGTGGCGAGAAAGTCGAGCACCTCCGCGCCGGTCCCCGCCTCGATCACCGACATCCCTGCCTCGCCAAACAGCGATTTCTGGAACGCCCGCTCGGACGATTCTGCTTGCACGATCAGGACGCGGGTCGCATCCGCCATACCAGTCCCCCCTTGCAGCAGATGCGTCGTGTTGTAGCAGAGCCGCCGCGCGCGAGGTATCCCACTCGCGCTCACGTCTTACTTGCGCGCATGTGCGCGCGGAGTATCCCACCGCCAAGTCTTGGGGACACCATCAAGACACCGTGATCTTGCGTACGCCGCGCGCAGCCAGCAGCCCGGGGAGACGCTTTCGCTGATCCCCTTGGAGCACGAGCGCGGCTCCCTCGATGGCGCCGCCGCAGCCCAGGGCGGCTTTCAGATCGCTCAGCCATGACTGCAGCTCGCGCGGCGGCAGCTCGAGCTGCTCGATCGCGGTCACTTCCTTTCCGCCCCGGCCCTTGCGCTCCATCCGGATCACGGCGCGCGCCGGACCTTTGGGCGGAGGGGGCTCGCGCGGAGCGGGACCGGCCGGAAGATCGCCGAGCTTGTCACGAAGGCCAGCGAACGGATTGTGGAACGGCTTCTTCTCGTCGCTCATGGCGCCTCGGGACGGACGCGATCCCAGACCGAGGCGAAGAACCCGTCGGTGCCCTCGACATGCGGGAGCGTGCGCCAGGTCGCGACGCGGCGCAGCTCGGGGTGCGCGCGATCGAACGCGGCAGCCAGTTCTTCGTTCTCCGCGCGGTTCAGGGTGCAGGTGCCGTAGACGAGTCGCTTCGCCGCCAAGGGCGCGGCGGTTTCCAGCAGCTCCCGCTGCAGCAGCGGCAGGGCCGCGAGCAAGCCCGGATCGATCCGCCAGCGCGCGTCGGGTCCGCGGCGCAGCGTCCCCAGCTCGGAGCAGGGCGCGTCCACCAGCACGCGATCGGCTCGCCGCGGACGGTCGACGATCTCGATCAGCTGGCTCGCCCGCGCGCGCCGCGACCGCGCCCGCAGTCGTTCGAGGCGCTCGCCGTCGACGTCGTGCGCCAGGACGCGGGCCCCCTGCGCGGCGAGGAGCAGCGACTTCCCCCCGGCCCCCGCGCACAGGTCGAGCACGGTCTCGCCGGGCAGCGGTTCCACCAGATTGCCGAGGAGCTGGCTACCCTCGTCTTGCGGCTCGAACAGACCCTCGCGCCACGCGCGAGTGCCGAAGAGGTTCGCGCGCGGTGTCCGGACGAACACGCCATCGGGAGCGCGCTGGGATGGAGCGGTTTCGATCCCTTCGTCGTGCAGGCGCGCCGCGAGCTGGTCGCGCGTGCAGAGCAGGCGATTCGCGCGCAGGCAGACGGGGCCGGGTGCTGCGATCGCCGCGCAGAACGTCTCCGCGTCCTCGCCAAGTTCGGAGATCAGGTGCGCCTCCAGCCAATCCGGGAGCGACCATCGATCTGCGAGCCGCTCGGGTGCCGCGTCCCTGCGGGGTGCTTGCGCAGCGCCGGTCAGCGCCAGCGCGCGAGCCTCGGAGACGCCGGCGAGATCGCGCAGCAGCGACGCGAGCAGCACCGCGGGCGAACTCGCTCCGGTCTCCCAGCGCAGGCGCCGACGCCAGAGCGAGACCCCGAAGATCGCTTCCACCAACGCGGTCCGCTCGTCGCGCGACAGGCCGCGATTGCGGCGCAAGACGCGGTCCACTTCCCGCTCAGCCGGGACGCCCTCGAGCACGGACGCGATGGCCGGGACTGCGACGCCGGCGCGCAGCGCGTCCCACGGCACCTGGCGCAGGCGGTCCATGGCCGCAGTATGTCGCATGAGCGACAGGGCGGCTGCCCGTTCCTGCACGCGCCCGCGCCCATCCGCATCTTCAGGGCCGATGGACGATCCTCGGCAATTGCTCAGCGAAGGCCGGTTCGAGGAGCTGGCAAACGACGACCATCCGCTCTGGCGCGGGCTGGCGCTGCTCGAGCTGAAGCGCTGGCCCGAGGCTGCCCGCACGTTCGAGGAGGCGCCGGACGCCAGCCAGAGCGGAACGATGCTCGAGCTCGCCGGCGCGGCCCGCTGGCTTTCTGGCGAACGGGAGACGGCGGTCGAGCGGTGGCTGGCTTCGCTCGAGGCCGAGTACGAGGGACCCGCGAGCCGGCTCAAGCCGCCCGCGCTCCTGGTGTACGCGGGAACGCGTCTGGGGGACGATCGCTACGTGCTGCGGGGAACGCGGCTGATGAAGAAGACCTGGAAGCCGAAGATCCAGCGGATCTGGCCTGGGCCCGTCGCGGGCTTCTTGCTCGGGTACGTGGACGAGCAGAGCTTCCTCGAGGAGGGCTACTCCGACCCGGACCTGGAAGCGCGCAGGCTGACCTCGGCGCACTTCTGGGCGGCGTTGAAGGAGCCGCAGAAGGCGCGCGAGCACTACGAAGCGGCCATCACAAACGAGGGCGCCGGCGTGCTCGAGGTCGAGCACCACCTCGCGCACGGCGAGCTGGCGCGCTGATCATCAGGCTACAGCGCGCGCGGGCGCGGGATATCGCGCCCGCTGTCCGGCAGCGATGTCGATCACTCCGGCGCGCGCGAGCAGCTTCATCACCTGCCAGGTGGGGTCGATCTCGAACCAGCGGGCCGCGAAGTCGGGGCTCATCCCGTACTTGTGGTGGTTGTTCTGGAACAGCTCGCCCATCGTCAGCACGTCCAAGGGAAGCGTGTTGCGCGAGCGGTCGCCGTTGTCGAAGTTCTGGTAGCCGTACTTGTGGCCGGCCCAGTTGACGATGGCGCCATGGATCGGCCCCATCACCCATTGCACCGGGAGCAGCGCCCATTGCCAGGCGTGGGTGGCGAAGAGGAAGTACGGAATCGAGTACAGCGCTCCCCACGCGATCCGCAGCGGCCATGACTGCCCGAGCGTCTCGTCGACGAGCTTCCACTCCGGATAGCCGCCGAGAAACCGCGCCTCCGGCTCCTCGCGGCGGTATGCATAGGCGTCGTACCGGCGTTTCGTATCCAGCATCATCGAAAGGGCGTTGCGGAAGTTCCACGGCGAGTGCGGGTCGCGCTCGGTATCGGAGAACGCGTGGTGCTGCCGGTGCAGGATGGCGTAGCCGCGCGGAGACAAGTACGACGGTCCCTGCACCAGATACGTGAGCAGATGGAACACCCTCTCGGTGCGAGGGCTCATCGTGTACATGCGGTGGGCCGCGTAGCGGTGCTGGAAGAAGCTCTGGAAGAACACGCTGGCGATCCAGTGCCCTATGAAGAAGACGTAGATCATCGAGGTCCTTTCGACCGGGTATGTCCCACCATTGTCCACAGCCAGGTCATGGAACGGTCATGACGCGCCGCGGCGCAATGCCGCAGCGAGTCTCCGTGCAGCCGGCTGCTTGAACCCATTTTCGAACCCGTGCTCGATGGGTTCGCACTCAGGCGTAGCCGCCAGGCCGCCTTCGGCGGGCCGCGACTAGCTCACGTATCCGGACGCTTGCAGGCGGAACAGGTGCGCGTACCGGCCATTGCGCGCGAGCAGCTCCTCGTGGGTGCCCAGCTCTTCGACCCGGCCCTCCTGCAGCACCGCGATCCGGTCGGCGCGGCGCACCGTGGAGAAGCGGTGCGAGATGAGGATGGCGGTGCGGTCCGCCGCGAGCTGCTGCAGGCGGATGAAGAGCTCATGCTCCGCTTCCGCGTCGAGCGAGGCGGTGGGCTCGTCGAGGACCAGCACCTCGGAATCGCGCATGAAGGCGCGCGCCAGCGCGATCTTCTGCCACTGCCCGCCGGACAGCTCGTGCCCTTCCTCGAACCAGCCGCCGAGCATGGTGTCGATCTTCTGCGGCAGCTGCTCGATGACGGAGCGCGCGCCCCCGTCCTCGATCGCGCGCTCGACCCGGGCCCGGTCCTCGAGCGCGGGCACCCAGCCGATCCCCACGTTCTCCCGGGCGGTCCACTGATAGCGGACGAAGTCCTGGAAGAGAACTCCGATCCGGTCGCGAAGATCGCGCACGTCCATGTCCCGCAGATCGGTCCCGCCGTAGAGAATCGAACCCTCGCTCGGGTCGTACAGGCGCATGAGCAGCTTGATCAGCGTGCTCTTGCCCGCGCCGTTCTCGCCCACCAGCGCCATCTTCTCGCCTGCCGCAAGCCGCAGCGAGACTCCCCGCAGCACCCACTTGTCGGTTCCGGGATACCGGAAGGACACGTCGCGAAAGACGATCTCCTGCGCTCGCGCGTGGGCCGGGGCGAGCGGGGGCATGCGACGTGGCAGCTCGCCTCCCGTCCCGATGTCCAGGTAGGCGAACAGGTTGGACATGAAGAGCCCGTCCTCGTACAGGCTGCCGATCGACGCGAGGGCGGACTGGATCGCCGTCTGCCCTTGCCGGAAGACGGAGAGGTAGAGGGTGAGATCGCCGAGCGTGATCGCCCCCATCGCGGCCCGGACCGCCATGAACGCGTACGCGCCGTAGAACGCGGTGAGGGAGACGAATCCGAGCGCGAGCCCGGCCGCGCCCTTGCGCAGCGCGAGCGAGCGATCCTCGGCGTAGAACTTCTCGAAAAGCGCCCGGTAGCGGCGCAGGACCAGCGGCGCCAGATCGAACAGCTTCACTTCCTTCACGTGAGAGTCGCGGGTGAGGATCCACTCCAGATAGTTCTGCCTCCGGCCCTCGGGCGCGCGCCAGGTATTGAGGCGGAACGACTCCCCGGAGAAGCGCGCTTCGGCGATGAACGAGGGCACCGAGGCGGCGACGATCAACAATACCGACCAGGGCGAGAGACGCGCCAACAGCACCGCATAGCTGGCGAGGATCAGCAACTGCTGCAGCAGCGAAGCCGTCTCCAGCGCCATGCTCAGGGGCCGGATGCTCGCCTCGCGACGCGCGTTCTGCATCTTGTCGTAGAAATCTGCGTCCTCGAAATGGCGCAGCTCGAGGGTAGCGGCCTTCTCCAGGATCAAGGTGTTGACGTGGTTGCCGAGCGAGGCGCGCATCAGGTCGCGCAAGAGCGCCTGTCCGCGGGACATCGCGGTCGAGACCGCCATCAAGCCCGCTTCGAGCGCCACCAGCCGCAGGACCTGCCAGCGCTGCGCGGGATCGCCGCCGCGCGCCGCCGCCACCACCGCGTCGACGATCAGCTTGCCGACCCAGGCCATGGCCGCCGGCAGCGCCGCCTGGCCGATGAGCAGCGCGATCATTCCCGCCGCGAACGCCCGCGAAGACTCGCGCACGAGGCTGAAGGTCCGGGGCAGGTACTTGAGGTACTGCAAGGTGAGCCGGGCCCGCTCGCGCAGCGACTCGGGCGGGGCCGCTCTGATCACGCCGTGCGCCATCAATGCTCGAGGATCTCTTGCACCTTCGCCTTGTCTTCGCGGTAGGTGAAGTGCTGGTAGAGCCAGAAGGCGTTCTCGCCATCGAGGATGCGGTCCTTGAGGATCGGCACCGCCGCGAGCTTGTTCTCCCGGTAGACGATGTGATCGATCAGCACGCCCGCCATGGCCGCGGTGAACCACTGGCGTGCCGCGGCGCTGCGGAGCAGGTTGAGCTTCGCCTGGTCTCCCGGTTCCTCGTCGAGCGCCTGGAGGAAGCCCTTGAACGCCTCGCGCGACATCGCCTGGGGTCCTTGCGGCACGTCGACGAAACGAAGTGAGGCGACCTGACCGGCGCGGGCCTGGACCTTGGCCTCGCGCGCGGCGCCCGAGGGCAGGCGGGCCGCCACCATGTACCAGTGATCCGCCTCGGCCTTGATGGCCATCGGGACCGTATCGCGGCCGATCAGCGCCTGACCCTCGCGCACGTCCACCCGGGCACCGGGGGGCGCGGCGATCTCGATCAGCGCGTGCCCCTCGGTCTGCGGGCGGTACTCCACTGCGACTTCGTCGCCGACCACCGGCGCTGGAACCACCGTCGCCGCGGACGCGGGCGGCGTCGGTTCCTTGCGCGCCTCCTGCGCGGGGCCCTTGCACGCGGCGACGCAGACGAGCAGCAGGGCGAGCTTTCTCATGTGGCTTCTCTTAACGGATCTTGAGGACTTCGCCATTCTTCATCACGAAGTGAACGTGCTCCA
>MNFJ01000172.1 GCA_001918155.1 Deltaproteobacteria bacterium 13_1_40CM_4_68_19 | reverse complement strand
CCTGCGACCCCTGCCGTGTGAAGGCAGTGCTCTACCGCTGAGCTAAGCGCCCCGCAGCGGGGCGGTCCAATTCGCACGCCGCGCCGCCGACGTCAAGGCTTGTCTCGGCTCGCGGCGCGCCCGCATCGGCAGTACCAGCATCCGTCCCCGCCTCCTCCGGAGCCGCCGGACCCGCAGCCTTCTCCGGCTCTACCGCGAGCGGTGGCGGAGGCGGCTGCGAATGCGTGCACGCGATCGCGACGATCAAGCCCGTCCAGCGCATGTGGACCCCGCTACTTCTTCTGCTGCTGCTGGTGGATCAACTGATCCAGCTCCTCTGACAGCTCCCGCACGCGCCGCTTCAGCGCCGAGATTCTCTTCCCGGCCCCCTTGAAATCCTCCCGCGTCACCAACCCCGCCGCGCGCAGCGCTCTCTCCTGCGCCTCGTCGAGCGCCTGCTTCGCCCGCTGCAGCCCGCCGATCGCCGCCGCGATCGCCTCCGCGCGGCGCGGATCCTCGAAGAGCTTGCCCATCGCCTTCATGCCGAGCTCGGCGGCGCGCTCGCGCAGCGTCTTGGGAGCCATGGGCAGGCTGTTTACACGAATTCGGTCGGGGCCGCGCGGACGGCGTCGAGCCGCGCCGACTTCATTGACCGCCGAAGACTTTGCGGATCGACGCGAACAGGCCGCGCGATTGCTCCTCGGGAGTCAGCGCCTGGCGTTCGGCGTCGATGCGGCGGCGCTCGGCCTCTTCCTGCCAGGCGACCTTGAGCGCCTCGGGCGTGTCCTTCGTCGCCAGCGTGAGCTCGCGGGTGTCGCCACTGGCGCTCTCGATGGTGACGTGCAACAGGCACTCCTCGTCGAGGATGAAGTTCACCCGCTGCCCCGCCACCTCCGCAGGAAACTTGAGGGTGCCCAGGTACTCGTTGTCGATGATGCGGTCGCTGTCGCCCTGGAAGATGTCGAGCTCGAGCCCCCTGCCGTCGCGCGCCGGCGGCAGACGGAAGCTGCTCTTCGAGGGGATCTGGATGTTTTTCTCGATCACCTTGCGGAAGCGCCCGCCGGGCATGGCAAACCCGATCGGCATGCTCAAGGCGTCGACCAACGTGACCGAGTCGATCTCCTGCATCGACTCCGCCAGCAGCGCGGCGCCGAGCGCCACCGATTCGTCCGGATGGACGCCCTTGCGCGGCGGCTTGCCGAAGAACTGGTGCGCCTTGCCCTGCACCAGCGGCATGCGGGTCTGTCCGCCGACCAGCAGCACTTCCTGGATGTCGCCGCGGTTCAGGTTCTTCTCGCCGAGCACGCGCTCCACGATCTGGAACGACTTGTCGACCAGGTCCATCACCAGCGCGTTGATCCGCTCCCGCGAGATTGGGATGCGCAGGTCCACCGGCTTGCCCTTGCGCTCGGAGACGTAGGGCAGCTCGATCACCACGTTGCTGAGCAACGAGAGGTCGATCTTCGCCGCCTCGGCGCCGTTCTTGATCCGCTGCATGGCGATCGGCGACTGGGTCAGATCGATCTTCGTCTGCGTGCGGAACTCCTCGAGGACGTAGTCGATGATGCGATTGTCGAAGTCGACGCCGCCGAGGAAGGTGTCGCCACCGGTCGCCAGCACCTCCATCACGTTGCCGTGGAGCTGCAGGACCGAGACGTCGAACGTGCCGCCGCCCAGGTCGTAGACGAGGACCTTGTGGTCGAACCCGCGGTTGAGGCCGTACGCGAGCGCCGCGGCGGTCGGCTCGTTCACGATACGCTTCACGTTGAAGCCGGCGAGAAGGCCGGCTTCCTTCACCGCGTTGCGCTGGTTGTCGTTGTAATAGGCTGGAACCGAGATGATCGCTTCCGTGATCTCCTGTCCGAGCGTCGCTTCGGCCACGCGCTTGCAATGCTGGAGCACGAAGGCGCTGATCTGCGGCAGCGAGTACACCTTCCCTGCCAGCACCACCGCGGCCTCGCCGTTCGGGCCTTCGACGATCTCGTACGAGAAGTAGTGCTTGATGTCCTGCACGACCTTGGAGTTGTACTGGCGGCCGATCAACCGCTTGGCCCCGTAGATGGTGTTGCGCGGATTGACCACCATCTGGTCCTTGGCGACGTTGCCGACCAGCAGATCGCCCTTGTCGCTCATCGCCACCACGCTGGGCAGGATGAGCGAGCCCTTGTCGCTCGGGACCACCCGCGCGACCTTGTTGCGCACGTACGCGACGCACGTGTTGGTAGTGCCCAGATCGATGCCGAGCAGGATGGGCTTATCGGCCGGCATGAAACTCACCCGATGCTACGGCGCACCGCATCCGCGACGCAACAAAACCCCTAGTGCCAACGAACGTCATAACGCACAGTTACACCCGCGGGCGTCGATTCCACCACCTGCGGCATCCCTACCTCTCCCACCGTTCCCGACAGTTCGTAGGCGAACAGCAGCGTGCCGCGCAGCACATGGAAGGCGGCCTCTGGTGTGCCCTCGCCGTCGAACCGGGTGAGGACCGCGCCGCACTTCTCGCCGGGCTGCCAGGAGAACGTGATGCCGCGGGTGACCATGGAGAAGAACCGATCCAGGTTCGCGAAAATCGGCCCCGGCGATTGCCCGAAGACCATGAACGCCATCCGGATGATCGGCTGCAGGATGGTCCAGCCCAGCGGCCGGGCGCAAGCGATGCCGCACTCGGCCAGCCCTTCGTCACCCACCAGCTTCTGCAGCACTGACTCGATGTCGTCGATGGCCGTCGAGGAGATGAAGCTGAGCACCCGCGGCGGATCGTCGATGGTCGCCCGCGTGGCGGCGGAGACGCCGGCACGCACCTGCTCCCGAAGGCCGCGCTCGTCGACGAAGTCCATCAGGGCGCGGAAGAAAGATCCGAGCCCCTGCCGGGGAGCCCCTTCCATGGCCTACTCTTCGAGCAATTCGTGCTGCGGCGCCAGTTCGATGCTCCACTTCTCGTATGGCGGCGGGGCCGCGGGCAGCTCGTCGAGGAACCGGCTCGGACGCAAGAGCAGCCGCGCCTGGTCGCGCTCCTCCTGCATCATCGGGTACGTCAGGTACAGCTCGTCCTTGGCGCGCGTGAGCGCGACGTAGAACAGGCGCCGCTCCTCTTCTTCTCCATCCGGTGCGCGCAGCGCGGGCGCGCTGGGAAAGCGTCCGTCGGCGAGCCAGATGAGGAACACGGCGCGCCACTCCAGGCCCTTCGCCTGGTGCACGCTGGAGAGGGTGATCTTCTCGTCGGGCTCCGCGCCTTCGACGACGTCTTCGGCCTCCAGTGAATCGAGCAGGGTCAGGTCCGCGAGGAGCTGCTCCAGCGATTCCGCCTGCAGCGCGTAGTCCGCGAGCTGCAGGACATCGTCATGGCGGGCCTGCGCGTTGGCGTACCGCTGCTGCGCCTCGCCATAGCCGCCCTCGTCCAGGATGCAGCGGATCATCTCGCTCGGCTGCGAGCGTATCGCCACCAGCGTCTGCAGCGCGCCGCCGAGGGCGCGCAGGCCTGGGCGCGCTTTGGGCGGCACCAGCTGCGTGAGCGAGTCGAGGTGCGTGCGCGGGTCGCGGCCCATGCGCAGCCACTGCTCCACCTGCGCCCAGAGCGCGTCCGCGCTCGCGGCGCCGATCCCGGGCACAAGCTTGACGACGCGCTTGAAGGAGAGCTCGTCCTGCGGGTTCTGGATGAACTTGAGGTGCGCGAGCACGTCCTTGATGTGCGCCTGCTCGAAGAACCGCACACCGGCGCGAACCAGGAAGGGAATCCCGCGCCGCGCCAGCTCCATCTGCAGCTCCATCGAGTGCGTATGCGCCCGGTAGAGCACCGCCATCTCGCGCAGCCCGATGCCTTCCTCGCGCAGCTCGAGGATGCGCTGGGCGACGAATTCCGCTTGCTGATGCACGTCGCGCAGCGGCACCAGCGCCGGCAACACCCCTCCCTCGCGGTGCGCGCGCAGCTCCTTCTGGAACTGCTTGCGGTTGCAGGAGATGGACGCGTTGGCAAGGGCGAGGATGGGCGGCGTGCTCCGGTAGTTCGTGATCAGACGCAGCTGCTGGCAGCGCGGATAGCGCTCGGGGAACCTGAGGATGTTCTCGAAGTGCGCCCCGCGGAAGGCGTAGATGCTCTGCGCATCGTCGCCGACGACCAGCACGTTCCCGTGCGGCGCCGCGGTGGCGTCGACGATCTCGCCCTGCAGTCGGTTGGTGTCCTGGTACTCGTCGACCAGCACCGCGGAAAAGCGCCGACAGATGCTCTCGCGCGCGGCCGGTACCTCGACGAGCAGCCGCTTCCAGTTCAGGAGCAGGTCGTCGAAATCCATCGCGTTCATCTGCGCCTTGCGCTCGGCGAAGCGTCGGGCGACGCGCAGGATCTCCTCTTCCAGCGCGACGAACTGCGGCGCCTCCGTCGCGATCACTTCCGCCAGCGGCCGCTGCGTGTTCACGGCGGTCGAGTACAGATCGATCAGCGCGTCGGGCCGGGGAAACCGGCGCTGTCCGACGCCGTATCCGAGGTCGGCGGTGGCGCTCGCCATCACCTCCTTCGCGTCCTCGCGATCGAGGAGCCCGAAGCGATCGGCGTATCCGAGCCGCGAGGCGTGCTCGCGCAGGAGCCCATGCGCGACGTGGTGGAACGTGCCGCCCCACATCCTGCGCGTCTCCACCCGGCAGAGCTGGCCGACGCGCGCCATCATCTCCCGCGCCGCCTTGTTGGTGAACGTCAGCAGCAGGATGCTCGAAGGTGGCGTTCCGGTCTCGAGCAGGTGCGCCACGCGATACGTCAGCGCGCGCGTCTTGCCGGAGCCTGCGCCGGCGATCACCAGCGTGGGACGCGCATCGCAGAGCGCCACCGCGCGCTGCTCGTCGGAGAGATCCCGGTCGTAATCGACCAGGCCTTTGCGCGCAGGCGCGGCTGTCTTCAGGGCGTACCTGCGCACCGCAGGTTGCACCGGCTCCTGCTGGGCGAGAGCGGTCTCGTCGGGCATCGCCGCTCACCCTAAGTGAACAGGCGTGCAGTTGTCAAAAAGGGAATCAGGCGTGCTCTCGGACACGTACGCGGACGGCGTCCTTCGCGGGCAAGCGCGCGTGGGCGAGCACCCCCTTGCTCTTGAGCAGCAGGATCTCGGCGAGGATGGAGATTGCGATCTCGCCCGGCGTCTTGTCGCCGAGCCTCAGCCCGATGGGCGCGTGCAGCCGCGGATCGTCGCGCGGATCGCGGCCGAGCCGCCGGCCGATGCTGCGGAGGATCAGCGCGATCTTGCGCCGGCTGCCGATCAACCCGATGTACCGCGCGGTGGTGCGAAGGCTTGCCTCGAGCACCGCTTCGTCGAGGGCGTGGCAGCGGGTGAGGATGACCACGAAATCGGATGGCCCCGGCGAAAGCCCCCCGAGCGGGTCCTGCGATAGATCGGCGCAGCGCACGCCGCCGGCCCGCGGAAAGCGCTCGCGCGTGGCGAACTTCTCGCGGTCGTCGACGACGGTCGCGTCGAGGCCGATCTCCGCGGCGATGTTCGCCACCCTCTCTCCGACATGGCCGGCGCCGTACAAGAGCAGGCGCGGCGCCGGACGGAGCACGTCGAGGAATACCGTCACTTCTCCCCCGCACTTCATGCCCAGTTCCTCGGGGATCGCGCCGCCCGGCGGAATCGGCTCGGCGGCGTCGCCGGCGGTCGTGAGGGCGTACCTCCGCTCGCAGGAGCCTGAATCCCCTTTGAGAAGCTGGACGGCTTCCTGGATCACGAGGGCCTCGAGGGGTCCGCCGCCGACGCTACCACTGATCGCGCCATCCGCAGACACGATCATCTTCGCGCCCGCGTCGCGCGGTGCGGAGCGCGCGGTCGCAGTCACCGTGCAGAGCACGAACGGTTCCCTGGCCGTGCTCCTGCGCGCGGCCTCCTGGAACAGTTCGGCATCGGTCAGGTTCACGCTCAGGAGTGTAGCGCAGCGCCACCCATCGAATCCCTGCAGGGAGCGGCCGAGCGTTCACACGGCCGCGCTTGCGCCTGCCCCGTACCCCTGCTTACAAGCGCGGCGTGACCGATCTGGCGGTGGTATGCGACTTCGACGGGACGGCGACGGTCCTCGACATCGGCGACGAGATCAGCCGGCACTTCTGCGGAGCAGACTACCTCGCGCTGCAGAAGAAGCTCTTTCTCCAGGGCAAGCTCACCACCCGGGCGATCATCCAGAGCATCTACACGCCCATCCGCGCTCCGGAAGCGGAGGTGGTCGCATTTGCGCTGAAGGCGGCGAAGCTGAGGCCGGGTTTCGTCGAGTTGGTGGGCGCCGCACGCGATCGGGGCGCGCCGTTCTTCCTCGCCTCGGGCGGATTGCGACAGTACGTCGAAGCAGTGGTCACCGCGCATCTGCCCGCGGATCTGCGCGAGCACCTGCGCATCACCGCGAACGTGGCGGAATTCTCGCCAGAGGGCATGCGCGTGAGCTACCCGACCGACGCGGAATCACGCGCGGCGGGCTGCGACGTGTGCGGCTCGTGCAAGCGCGTGGCGGTCGCGGAAGCTCGGCGGACCGGGGCGAAGTACGTGATCGGGATCGGCGACGGATTCGCGGACCGCTGCCTGGTTCAGTTCGCGGACCGGTCGTTCGCTCGCGTGGACAGCTACCTGCACCGCTATTGCCGGGCGCACGACCTGGCGTGCACCCCTTTCACCGAGCTGTACGATGCCGCCGCAGCCGTGCGGTCTTTCACGCTGGCTGCTGCGCGGCCTCCAGCGCGATGATGGCGAGCGCGCGGTTCAGGAGCGCGAGCCGCCGCTTGGCGGCGGCGATGGCTGCGCGGGCCCGTGGGGAGTCGTCGCGATAGCGCTGCATCGTGTCCTTGAGCTGCTCGTAGGCGAGTTGGACGCGGCCGATGAGCTGGATCCGTTGGAGCCGCTCCTTCTGCTCGCGGGGGTATCCGTTCATGTGGGGCCTCCGGTCAGTCACGCCTACGCTTTGTTGCATGCAGCCTGCCAGCTTTGCGCCGGAAGCCAAATACCCGGGATTACTGAGGTGGGCGTCTGTCGTACCGCCAATCCCTGTCGGGGAGCCGACACGAATGGCCTACAAAATTGCTGAACTGTCGGCCAGGAGAACAGGAATCGACTACTCCTCGCGCAACAGGCGGGAAAGGGTTTTCCGATCGATGCCCAGCGCCTCCGCAGCGCGGGTCTTGTTTCCGCCTGCCTCGCGCAGCACCCGCTCCGCGTAGCGCCGGCTGAGCTCATCCAGGGTGGGGTGATCCGCGATCAGCGGATCCGCCAACGCCGCCGCGGCGGGGACCGCCACCAAAGTGGAGACGGCTTTCGCCGGCATGCCGCGCTGCGGCCGCCAGCGCTCGCGAACCGCCTCGGGGAGGTCTTCTGGCAGGATGGTTCCACCCGGGTTCAGCGCCAACGCGCGCGCGACCGCGTTCTCCAGCTCGCGCACGTTTCCGGGCCAGTCCCAAAGGAGGAGCGCCTCCTGTGCCTCGGTGGTGAGCGAAGCGCCGCGTTCCCCGGCGTGCCTGGCGGCGAAGTGCTCGGCGAGCAGCGGGATGTCCTCGCGACGTTCCCGCAGAGGAGGGATGCGGATCGTGACGACGTTCAGGCGGTAGAAGAGGTCCTCGCGGAACTTCCCCGCCTTCACCGCCTCGGCGAGGTCCTTGTTGGTAGCGGCGACGACCCGCGTGTCCACCCGGATGGGAGCGCTTTCCCCCACCCGGCGGATCTCCCCTTCCTGGAGCACGCGCAGGAGCTGACCCTGGATGCGAGCGCCGATGTCTCCGACCTCGTCGAGGAAGAGCGTCCCGCCGGTCGCCTCCTCGAACAGCCCGCGGCGCGTCCCGGTTGCTCCGGTGAAGCTGCCGCGCGCATGCCCGAACAGCTCGCTCTCGAGCACCCCTTCCGCGATGGCGCCGCAGTCGACGGCGATGAACGCTCCCGCTGCCCGCGTGCTGCTGGCGTGGATGGCGCGCGCGACCAGCTCCTTGCCGGTGCCGCTCTCTCCCACCACGAGCACGGTCGCATCGGTGAGCGCCACGCGCGCGGCGGTCTTGTAGACCTGAAGCATGCTCTCGCTGCGGCCCACCACGTTCGCGAGCGCGTACTTCTCGCGGATCTCCCGCTTGAGCCGCCGGTTCTCGGTGGCCAGCCGCCGGTGGCGCAGCGCCCGGTCTACCACCAGCTTGATCGCGTTCACGTCGTACGGCTTGGAGATGTAGTCGTAGGCGCCGCGGCGGATCGCCTCGACCGCGCCGTCGATGTTCCCGAACGCAGTGACCAGCAGCACCGGCGTCTCCGGGGCATGCTTGTGGACCCAGTCCAGCACCTCCAGGCCGTCCACGTCCCGCATGCGGATGTCGCTGACCACCACGTCGAACTCGCCGTCGCGCTCGAGCCGCTCGACTGCCTCGGCGCCATCGGCGCAGGCGAGGACGCCGTGCCCGTCCTCCGCGAGGATCTGGGCCATCAGCGAGCGCGAGGCGCCGTCGTCGTCTACCACCAGGATGCGCGCGGGCGCGTGCATGGGAAGAGCATAGCGGACGCTCAGGCGGCGTGCGCGTCCGCCTCCGGAAAGCGGACGGTGAACGCAGAGCCCTTGCCCGGCTCGCTCTCCACGTCGATGCGGCCGCGCAGCGCGCGCGCGATCTCCTTGCAGATGGCGAGTCCGAGCCCGGTGCCCTTCCCGTCCGGCTTGGTGGTGTAGAACGCTTCGAAGATGTGGCGCTTCACGTCGGGCGCCATCCCGGTGCCGGTGTCGCTGACCCGCAAGACCACGTCTCGTCCCTCGCTGCGCGCCTGGACCTCCAGGCGTCCGCCGTTCGGCATGGCGTCGACCGCGTTCGCAACCAGGTTGGTGAGCAGGTGCCTCACCAGCCCCGGATCCGTCCGCACGGCGACGCCGTCCACTTCACGCGCGATCTGGATCCGCTGCCGCGCCTCCATTCCCAGGGTGAGATCGAGCGCCTCGTCCACGAGCGGAGCGAGCTCCACCGTCTCCGCTGCCGGCGTGAAACCGCGCGTCTGATCGAGGAAACGACGGATGATCTGCGTCATCCGCGTCACCTCTCCCTGCAGCACAGCGACCTGGGAACGTGCCGGCTCCGCCAGATCGGGCCGCCGCGCCAGCAGCTGCAGATGACCGCTCAATGCGTTCAGGGGGTTCCCCAACTCGTGCGCGATGGTGCCGGCGAGCTGTCCGAGCG
>MNFJ01000027.1 GCA_001918155.1 Deltaproteobacteria bacterium 13_1_40CM_4_68_19 | reverse complement strand
GCGTGATTTCAGGTGGTTACTAGCGGCGACGACTCGACGACCGCTGAAGAACCCAACGGTCCGCAGAGATTCGCGACGCCAGCCGCAGTCACTCCTGGAGATCCGTTGCGCCGAGCGGCTCGATCGCGCAGGTTTCGTCGGGCATGCGCACTTCGCAGCCGAACCGCCGGTGCATCGCCCTCGTGCTCGTGGTGGGCGGCGCGGCCGCCGCGCAGGAGCACGGGCATCACCACCACGAGATGCCTGCTGACGAGGCGGACCTGGACGGCCGCAACGTGCCGTTCGCGCGAGTCGAGTACGTCCGCAAGCTCGGTCACGATCTCGTGCTGCCGGGACCACCCGACGCCACCTACGACTTGTTCCAGGCACAGATCGGTTACGTGCACCGCTTCACCGGCTTCGCCCCTCTCGTCCCGACCGCCGGAGCGGTGATCGACGTCAGCCTCGTCCCGGCATCGATCGAGGGTGTGTACGGCACGCGCATGCCGGTCGGTGCGTTCGTCTTCGTCGGCCTGCAGCCTCCGCGCATGGAGGCGACGCACCATCACGGGAACGCAATGTGATCCCCTCCATCGATCCCGTCTGCGGAATGAAGGTCGATCTGGACCGTCCCAAGGGCGGCAAGACCATCCACCAGGGGCGCGAGCTCGGGTTCTGCAGCCCGGGATGCAAAGCCCGGTTCGAAGCCGATCCGGAACAGTACCTGCAGCGGAGAGGACCCGCGGCGTCGCAGCCCGTCGCACCGGGAACCAGATGGGTGTGCCCGATGGACCCGGAGGTCATCTCGGATCGGCCTGGGCCGTGCCTGAAGTGCGGGATGGCGCTCGAACCGGAATCGCCCGCGCCGGTGAAGACCGAGTGGACGTGCCCGATGCATCCGCAGATCGTCCGCGACCAGCCGGGGGGCTGCCCCATCTGCGGCATGGCGCTCGAGCCGCGCACGGTCGTCCACGAGGAGGCAAACCCGGAGCTGACGGACATGGAGCGCCGGTTCCGGTTCAGCCTGATCTTCACGGTCCCGCTCTTCCTTCTCGGCATGAGCGACCTGCTGCCGGGCATGCCGGTGCAGCACGCTCTCGGGCGATGGCTTCCCTTCATCGAGCTCGCGCTCGCGACGCCCGTCGTTCTCTGGGCGGGATTCCCCTTCCTCGTCCGCGGATGGCGATCGGTCGCCACCTGGAACCTGAACATGTTCACGCTGATCGCGCTGGGAACGGGCGTGGCCTATAGTTTTAGCCTCGTCGCTAGCGTCGCCCCCGGCGTCCTGCCGGAGTCGGTCCGGCAGCACGGCGTCGTGCCCCTCTACTTCGAGCCGGCGGCATTCATCGTCTCCCTGGTCCTCCTCGGACAGGTGCTGGAGCTGCGCGCCCGGGCGAAGACGCGCGGCGCCTTGCGCGCCCTGCTCGGCCTGGCGCCGAAGATGGCCCGCCGCGTGCGAGAGGATGGAGGCGAAGAGGACGTTCCGCTCTCGCTGGTGCGCGTGGGCGACGTCCTGCGCGTGCGCCCCGGAGAGGCCGTGCCGGTGGACGGCGTCGTCGTCGAAGGGAGCAGCACCGTCGACGAATCCATGGTGACCGGCGAGTCGATTCCGGTCGCCAAGCAGAAGGGCGCGAAGGTGATCGGCGCGACCGTGAACGGCACCGGCGCATTTCTCATGCGCGCCGAGCGCGTAGGCGACGCCACCATGCTCGCGCAGATCGTGCGCATGGTGAGCGCGGCGCAGCGGAGCCGCGCACCGATCCAGCGGATCGCGGACCGCGTTGCGGCATGGTTCGTTCCCGCGGTCGCCCTCTGCGCGGCCACCACGTTCGTCGCCTGGGTGGTAGCGGGGCCGCAGCCGGCCCTCGCCCATGCGATCGTCAACGCGGTCTCCGTGCTGATCATCGCCTGCCCCTGCGCGCTCGGGCTGGCGACCCCGATGAGCATCATGGTCGGAACGGGCCGCGGCGCTTCCATGGGCGTGCTGGTGCGAAATGCGGAAGCCCTCGAGCTGATGGAAAAGGTCGATACGCTCGTGGTCGACAAGACCGGGACCCTGACCGAGGGAAAGCCGAAGCTCGTCGCCGTCGAGGCGGCCGCCGGGTTCACGGTGGAGGACGTGTTGCGCGCTGCCGCCGCACTGGAGCGCGCGAGCGAGCACCCGCTGGCGCACGCGATCGTCGCGGGAGCGCGGGAACGCGGAGTGGAGCCGCCCGCGGCGTCCAGTTTCCAGTCGGTGACCGGCAAGGGGGTCAGGGGCGAGGTCGCCGGCAGGCGCGTCGCGGTGGGGAACGCCGCGCTCTTGCGCGAGGAAGGGCTCGACGGCGAGTCGGCGGACACCGATCGCCTGCGCGCAGCCGGTCAGACGGCGATGCTCGTCGCCATCGACGGGCGGCCTGCCGGCGTGTTGGGCGTGGCCGATCCGGTGAAAGCCGGAGCTGCCGATGCGCTGCGCGCGCTGCGCGCCGAGGGCATCCGGGTCGTCATGGTCACCGGAGACGGCCGCGCGACTGCGGAATCGGTCGCGAGACAGCTCGGGATCGAGGAGCTGGAAGCGGAGGTGCTCCCGCCCCGCAAGGCGGAGGTGGTCCAGCGGCTGCGTTCGGAAGGGCGGATCGTCGCCATGGCGGGCGACGGCATCAACGACGCTCCCGCCCTGGCGGCGGCGCACGTGGGGATCGCCATGGGGACGGGCACCGACGTGGCGATGGAAAGCGCGGACATCACGCTCCTGAAGGGGGATCTGCGCGGCATCGTCCGCGCCCGGCGACTCAGCCGCGCGACCCTGCGCAACATCCGGCAGAACCTGTTCTGGGCGTTCGCCTACAACGTGCTCGGCGTGCCGATCGCCGCGGGCGCGCTGTATCCGCCGCTCGGAATCCTGCTCAGCCCGATGATCGCCAGCGCCGCGATGAGCTTCAGCTCGGTCTCGGTGATCGCGAACGCGCTGCGGCTGCGCCGCGCGGCGGTGTAGGGACGATCAGCGCGTCATCAGCGCGATGACCACGGCGAGCGGAATGGCGCCGAGAGCGTAGAGGGCCAGCGGGGGGAGCCAATCCTTCATCGCGCGCCACATCCTCGAAACTTACGCCGCGGATCCTGAAGGTGTGCAAGCGCCACGGGTGCGCCTCGCGCGCCGCAGGTGCGAGGCGGTGGGGCGCGAGCTCATGTCGCCTCATCTGCTGCGCACCTCGTCCTCGGCGAGCAGCATCACCTCGCGCTCCAGCCCGGCGGGGTCTTCCGGGGATCCCCTGCGCAGCACCGCGAGGCGCTCGTCGCGCACCTGCGCGAGCAGTTGTCGCTTCTCGCGCTCGAGGCGGATGGTCTCGAAGGCGAAGTGCATGATCGTGCGCAGGTCCGAGTTGTTCCAGGGCTTGCGGATGAACCGGTACACCTCGCTCTCGTTGATCGATCGGACGGCGAGCTCCGGATCCTGGTCGCCGGTCAGGATGATCCGGACCACGTGCGGATGGCGGACGCGGACGAGCTTGAGCAGATCGATGCCGGACATCTCCGGCATGTAGTGATCGCTGATGATCAGGTCGATGGGGTGCTGCGGGAACAGCTCGAGGGCCTCGCGGCCGCTGTCGGTGCCGAGGACGCTGTAGCCCGCGTCTCCCAGCACGCGCGTGAGCGCAAGACGGACGGGCAGCTCATCGTCCACCACCAGTATGGTGCGCGTGGGCGCCAGGTCCACCGCCATCTCTCGAGAGCTACCGGACGAGCCGAAGTCGCCACAACGGCGTCCGCGTGGCGCAAGGTGCGCGGCGTCACACACGGCCCCCGGCGTGCTCGAGCATCACCGCGACGCTGCCTCCGGGCAACCTGCGCGCCGCCGTGCACCGCAACCCGCAGCTCGCCGCGAGCGCGCGCAGGCGGCGCGAGGTGTAGAGACGCACCCGCACTCCTTGCGCGCGGCGGACGAGCGCGTAGCCGACCCCGATCGCCGATACCGCCGCGGCGGAGACTACGGCGCGGCCCTGCGGCGCGAGGTGCCTGCGGATCGCCTCCAGGCCGGCCGCCGCGTCCTCGACGAAGTCGAACACGCCGCAGCACACGATCAGGTCGAACTTGCGCCCGAGATCCAGGGTTTCCAGGGATGCCTGGATCCCCTCGTCGAGCCACCGGCGCGCCAGCGCGAGCATCTCCGAGGACGCGTCCGCCCCGCAGATCCAGCCGACGCGCGGGCGAAGCACCGCCGCCACCCGGCCGGCGCCACAGCCGACGTCGAGGACGGAATCGGTGGAGCGGGGACGCGCGAGCTCCACGATGGCGTCGCGCTGGCGCGCGAGCACCGGCTCGCGAATTCCGTGCGGACGGCTGCGCGCGTACCTTCCTGCGGTGCGCGAGTAGAACTCGGCGGCGCGCTGTACGTTCTTCATGGGCACTCGGGCGAGGCGAATTCGCAAAGTTACACCGCCTGCCGCGCACGCAGCAAAGGCGGCCCCTGCCGCCCGCCTTCGCGGCTACCTCTTGCGCTCCGGCGCGCCGGGCGCGAAACAGGTGGCCGAGAAACATGATCGGCGGCGTCCACGGCCGCCGAGGAGGTTCCATGCGCTCCTTCCAGAAGCTCGCCGGTTGCTTCGCCGCGGTGCTGGCTGCCTGCGCTTCCACCCCGCCCCCGACGCCCACCCCGCCGCCTCAGCCTGCTCCGGTGGCGACGCCCGCTCCGGCCCCCGCGCCGCCGCCCGTCCGCGAGACGCCTCCGGCCCGGCCGACAGTCGAGCCGGTGAGCATCTACTTCGACTTCGACAGCTCGACGATCTCCGACGCGGCGCGCTCCACGCTGCAGTCCTTCTACGAGTCGGTCCAGAAGGGCCCCGCTGTGCGCGTCCGCATCGAAGGAAACTGCGACGAGCGCGGCACCGCCGAGTACAACCTCGCGCTCGGCCAGAGGCGCGCCGACGCCGCGAAGAAGTACCTGGTGAACCTCGGGATGGACGGATCCCGCATCCGGACGGTGAGCAACGGAAAGGAGAAGCCGCGCGCCCAGGGGCACGACGAGGACGCCTGGCGCGAGAACCGGCGGGACGACGTGCAGCCGGAGGGCTCGACGCTCGGCCAGAGATAGACGTCAGGCCTTTCTCTTCAGATCGAGCACCACCTCCACCGATCGGACGAGCGCATCCGGCAGCAGCGGCGATCTCAGGATCCCGACTCCGAGCTGCGCCCACCGCTCCGCTTCGCCGGAGTGCGCGTGCCGGATCGCGAGCACGGGAACGGCGTGCCTCGTCCGCTCCATGGCGGCGACGAGCCGCTCGATCTCGTCGGCAGGGGTCTGCGCGCATGCCAAGGCGAGCGATACCGGGAAGTCCCTGAGGACCACCTCGGCAATCTCGGCCGTCGAGGCGCGAACCAACTGGAATCCGCCGCGCCCCTGCAGGCCGGCGAGGAACGCTTCCGATTCGGACGCTCCATCGCCGAGCACCAGCAGGAGCTTCGCCCGCGTCGCGGGCTTGTTTCCGGCTTTCATCGCCAGAACGCAAAGCAGGTTTCGAGCCAACGTCATTCGAGCGGCGCCCGGACGGTGCTGCCGTTTCGGCAGTCGCTATCCAGCCGAGTAGCTGCGCAGCCTGGTGTAGAGCGTCCGCAGGCCGATGCCCAGCGTCCGCGCCGCTGCCACGCGGCTTCCATACTGCCGCAACGTCGCCAGGATGACCTGGCGCTCGACCTCCGCCAGCGGCGTTCCCGGCGCGAAGGCGACCGAGCCCGGCAAAGCAACGACCGCAGGCGCCGTGGCGGGCGGACCCCGAACGGGCTCGACCGCAAGCAGGTCCGCGAAGCCGTCCGGGCCGATGGTTTCGCCGCCAGCGAGGACGGCGGCGCTCTCCACGGCGTTCTTCAACTCCCGGACGTTGCCCGGCCAGTCGTATTCCATCAGGATCTTGAGCGCCTGCGGTGCGATGCCCTGGATCTTGCCCCCGTGGCGCCGGTTGAAGTCCGCGATGAACGCGTCGATCAGGGCGGGGATGTCCTCCTTCCGCTCGCGCAGCGGCGGCACCACCATGGTCACCACCTTGAGCCGGTAGTACAGGTCCTCGCGGAATTTCTCCGTGCGGATCGCCTTTTCCAGGTTGCGGTGGGTGGCCGCGATCACGCTGCAGTCGACCTTCACCTTGGTGGTCCCACCCACGCGGCGGAATTCGTTGCGCTCGAGGACCCGCAGCAGCTTCGCCTGCGTTGAAGGGTCCATCTCCGCGATCTCGTCGAGGAACAGCGTGCCGCCGTCGGCGAGCTCGAACAGCCCTTTCTTGCGTTCGTTGGCGCCGGTAAATGCGCCTTTCTCGTGGCCGAACAGCTCGTTTTCCAGGATGTCGTGGCCGAGGGTCGCGCAGTTCACCGGAACGAAGAGGTTGGAGCGGCGCGGCCCCCGCGCATGCAGCGCACGGGCGATCAGCTCCTTGCCCGTCCCGCTTTCGCCCAGAAGCAGCACGTTGGCGCGGTACCGCGAGATCTTCTCGATGGTGCCGAGCAGCTTCCGCATCAGCGCCGAAGTGCCGACGAGGCCCATGAAGTCGACGGCCACTGAACTGGTCGGCGGGGGGGCAGCGGCGTTCCGATCGAGCACCCGACGCAGACGCTGCAGAACCGCGATCTCCTCTCCCGGACCGACCAGGTAGTCCACCGCGCCCAGCTGCATGGCGTCCACGGCCTCCTGCACCGTGCCCATCGCGCCCACCACGATGGTCGGCACCTCGGGATACTGGTTGGCGGCGCGCGCGACGATGCTCGCCAGCGCCATGGCGCCGAGCTCCTGTGAAGCGAAGACGGCCGCGAACGGTCCCGTTTCGAGGTGCGCCAGCGCTTCGGGCTCGCCCGGGGCGTGGGTCGAGGTGAAGCCCGCCGACGCGAGCGCCGCCGACACGACCGCCAGCGAATCGCCCGCACCGGCGACGAGACACCTCCGCCCGCTCCCCCACCTGTTCTTCGGCATCCGTTCCTCTTACTGCCGAATCAGCAGGCGGCGCGAGAAATTCCGCCATTTTCGCCGCATCCGGCAAAATCGGCAGCCAGTCCTCCTGCGGCTCGGCCGCGCGTCGAGGCGCTTCTTTTGGCGCGCCGCGTGCTTCGGGAGATGAAGAATGACGAGGGAACGGAAAGGCAGGGATGGACCTCAAGATCCATGAAGTCGCGCGGCTGCTGCAGGTCGACGGCGACGAGGTGGCGAGATGGATCCGGGAGAAGGGGCTCCCGGCGCACGAGCTGCACGATCAGTTCCACATCAACAGCGTCGAGCTGCAGGAATGGGCGCTGGCGCACGGGGTCCGCTTCCCGCCGGAGCTGATGGCGGTGAACCGCGCCGCGGGCCCCGCGGCGGACCTGGTCGCGGCGCTCGAGCGCGGAGGAATGCACCGCGACGTGGCCGGCACGAGCACGGACGAAGTCCTCGCGGCGGTCGTGAAGCTCCCGGGCGTTCCGGCGGCGATCGACCGCGGGCTTCTTCTCGAGCTGCTCCGCGCGCGCGAGATGCTCGCCTCGACCGGCCTGGGAGGTGGAATCGCAGTGCCCCATCCGCGCAGCCCGATCGTGCTCGACGTCGCCGCGCCGCCGACGATGCTGCTTTGCTTCCTGCGGCAGCCGGTGGACTTCGGCGCAATCGACGGGCGGCCGGTCTGGGCGCTCTTCCTGCTGCTCAGCCCGACCGTGCCGGACCACTTGCGCATGCTCTCGCAGCTTTCGTACGCCCTGCACGATACGCCGGTGCGTTCCCTGCTCGAGCGCCGCGCGCCGCTCGATGCTCTCCTCGCGCGACTGGCGGAGCTGCCGGCGATGGCGCCCGGCTCGAGGAAGCGTTGATGCACGTCGCACTGGTCGCGGTCGCAGGGCTTGCCGCCGGCGCGGCGCTGCCGCTGATCCTCTGGCGGTGGGATCGCCTCGCCGTCGTTGCCGGCGCGACCGTCGGAGCGATTTCCTGCGCGGCGGGATTGACCTCTGCAATCCGGGCCGCATCGGGCGGAGCCGCAGCGGAGTGGCTCGGGCCCTGGTCCCTCCCCATCGGCGCGCTGCGCCTCGGCCTGGATCCCCTCTCGGCGGTGTTCCTCTGCTGCCTGTTCGCGGTCGGTCTCGCTTCCTCGATCTACGGAGCGGGATACATGCTCGCGTTCGCGGCGAAACGGCGGGTCGGGTGGACCGCCGCCGCGCTCAATGCCCTGCTCGCGAGTATCGCCCTCGTCTTCCTCGCTCGCGACGGCGTGCTCTTCCTGTTCGCGTGGGAGGGGATGACCGTCTCGGCATTCCTCCTCATCGCTTTCGAGCATGAGCATCGCGACGTCCGCGAGGGAGCGCTTTGGTACCTGGTGTTCAGTCACTTCGGCGTCGCCTGCCTTTTTGCCTATTTCTCACTGATGGGGAGCGCGATCGGCACGTTCCAGATTCCGGGCGCCGCAACCTCCTTCCCACCGACGGTGGCACCGGCACTGCTCGTGCTCGCTTTCGCGGGCTTCGGGACCAAGATGGGTCTCGCGCCGTTCCACGCCTGGCTCCCCGCGGCCCACCCCGTGGCGCCGAGCCACGTCTCGGCCCTGCTCTCGGGCGTGATGCTGAAGTGCGGCGCGTACGGTCTGCTGCGTACCCTGCTGGTCGTCCGCGGCGTGCCGGCGGCCTGGGGCTGGACACTCTTCGCCTGCGGCGCGGCGAGCGCGGTTCTCGGCGCGATCAACATCCTGGCCGCGACGGACCTGAAGCGTTCGCTCGCCTATTCCAGCATCGAGAACGTCGGCATCATCGCCGTGTCGCTCGGGGCCGGGGTGGTCGGTCTGGCGGCCGGTTCGCCCGGCGTCGCCGCTCTCGGTCTCGCAGGGGCGCTGCTCCACGTCCTCAGTCATTCCGCGTTCAAGTCGCTTCTGTTCAGCGCCGCCGGAGCAGTGTTGCACGGCGCGCACACCCGGCGCCTCGAGCGGATGGGCGGGCTGCTCAAGCGCATGCCGGCCACGGCGGCGATCTTCCTCTGCGGAGCCGCGGCGGCCGCCGCGGTGCCCGGCCTTGCGGGATTCGCCAGCGAATTCGTCGTCTATCGCGGCCTGTTCGACGCCCTGGGACGACTGACCCCAGCGGGACAGGCCGCTTCGGCAGCGGCTCTCGGCGCGCTTGCGCTCGCGGGCGGGCTGGCGGCGGCGGGGCTCGCCCGCGCGTTCGGGATGGCATTCAGCGGAAGTCCGCGCAGCGAGCAGGCCGCAAACGCCCGCGAGCAGAATGCGGCGATGCTGCTGCCCATGGCGATGCTCGTCGGCGCCTGCCTGGCCCTCGGCATGCTGCCGCGGATTGCGCTCGCGCTGGTGGCGCCGGCGCTGGCGCAATTCGGCATCCACTGGAGCCTGCTCACGCCGGTTGTCGCGCAGGCCGGGCACGCCGGCCAGCTCGGCTCCATTTTCCTCCTCGTCTGTCTCGCGCTCGCGGCCCTGCGCGATCGGCTGCTGCGGCCTCGTCCGGTCGCGCAGTCGGTGACGTGGGGATGCGGCTATGCGGCGCCGACGGCGCGAATGCAGTACTCGGCGGCCTCGTTCGCGAGCCCCGCCCTGAACGTGCTGCGCGGCGCCCTGGAGGTGCGGATGTCGGGTGGCGTTCCCCAAGCCGTATTTCCCGCGGCCGTCCACCGTGAATCTTCCGCCACGGATCGGGTGGACGCGTTCCTGTACCGTGGCGGAACGGCCTGGGTATCGCGACGGCTCGCGAGCCTGCGCAGGCTGCACCGCTCACGGGTGCAGCAGTATCTGCTCTACATGTTCATCGCGCTCGTGCTGCTTCTTTCCTGGGCGGCGCGGTTGGTGCGGCAATGACGGCGATGCTCGCTGCCATGGGAATTCTCGCGGCAGCTGCCGGGAGCTCCGCGCTGCTCGCGCGCAGGCGGAGCTGGTCGCTCACGGTCTCCGCCGCGGGCTGCATCGCGGCCGCGGCGGTCGCGATGCCCGCTGCCCTTCGAGTGCTGCTCGGCGGCGCCATGCAGACGGTGAGCTGGACCAACCCGGTGACGGGGTCGCAGGCCCTCGTTCTCGACCCGCTGGCTGCGTGGTTCCTCATTCCTGTCCTGTTCATCTCCGCCGCGTGCAGCGTGTATGGCAGAGGCTACCTGCTGTCCGCGGACGGCCGCGTCGGAACGCAGGCGGCAGCGCTTGACGTACTGGTCCTCTCCTTGATGACGGTCTTCCTGGCCGGCGACGCCCTCCTCTTCCTTGCCGCCTGGGAAGTGATGACCCTGTCCGCGTTCCTGCTGCTCACGCACGAGCACGCGCGCATGGAAGTCAGGCGGGCCGGAATGCTGTACATCGTCCTCACCCACGCCGGCACCTCGTGCCTGTTGGCCATGTTCGCCGGGATCGCCGCGGGCGCGGCAACCCTTCGGTTCGTCGCGCCGCACTTGCCGTTCGCCACAGGGACGGCGGCGGGGCTCTTCGCGCTCGGCGCAATCGGATTCGGCTGCAAGGCCGGAGCGTGGCCGCTCCACGTCTGGCTTCCGGCGGCGCATCCGGTCGCGCCTTCGCACGTCTCGGCGCTCCTCTCCGGCGTGGTGATCAAGACCGGAATCTACGGACTGCTGCGGGCGTCGCTCCTGATCGGCCCGCTGCCGATGGCGTGTGGCGCGGCCCTGCTCGGAATCGGGATCTTGAGCGCGCTGCTCGGCGTATTGGCGGCACTTGCCCAGCACGAGCTGAAGACGCTGCTCGCCTGGCACAGCATCGAGAACATCGGGATCATCCTCATCGGCGTGGGCCTGGGCTCGATGGCGCTCTCGGCCGGCCGTCCCGCCGTCGCGGCGATCGCGTTCGCCGGCGCGCTCCTCCACGTGGTCAACCATGCCCTGTTCAAGTCGCTGCTCTTCCTCTCCGCCGGCGCCGTGGGAAAGGCCTGCCATACCCTGCAGATCGATCGGCTCGGGGGGGTCGCCCGCGCGATGCCGCGCACCGCCCTCTCCTTCGTGATCGGTGCCGCCGCCATTTGCGGCCTTCCTCCACTCAATGGCTTCGTCAGCGAGTTTCTCGTCTACATGGCGCTGCTCGCGGCTTGCGCCGCCATGCCGGTGACCGCGCGCGCTGAAGCCGTGCTCGCCTTCGCCGCGCTCGCCTGCGTCGGCGGCCTCGCCGTCGCCTGTTTCGCCAAGGCATGTGGAGCCGTGTTCCTGGGAGCGCCGCGCTCGCCCCAGGCGGCCGCGGCGCGCGAAGCGCCCCGCGCGATGCTCGGTCCCATGTGGGTCCTCGCTTTGGCCTGCGCCGCACTGGGACTCGCCGGTCCGGCGATTGCCGGGGCGCTCGAGCGGCCTGTGCGACAACTCGGGGGAGTCCCACTGACGGACACCTCCGCTCGTGAAGGCCTCGCCGCCACCGCGATCCTGGGAGGTGTCCTGATCGCGGTTGCTTTCGCGCTCGCAGCGCTGCGGCGCTTGCTGCTGAGGCGGCAAGCCGTGTCCGCTTCGGGGACCTGGGCATGCGGTTACCCCGCAACGACCCCGGCCATGCAGTACACGGCCGCTTCCTTCGCACGTCCGCTCATCGCCGTATTTCGCGGCGTCCTCTTTCTCGAGCGGCACGACACCCGGCCGGCCGGCGCTTTTCCCGATGCGGTCGCCCTCGAGGAGCATTGCCCCGATCCGGTCGATCGCTTTGTCCTCGAGCCGGCGCTGCACCACGGCGGGATGGCGCTGGCGCTCGTCCGCCGCGCCCAGCCGACGCGAGTCCAGTCGTACGTGCTGGCCATCTTCGCCGCACTGCTCGCGCTCTTGTGGTGGAGGCTCGGATGAGAGCGGCCCTGCACCTCGCCATCCTGCTCCTCCTGCCCCCGCTGCTGCCGGGCATCGTCAACCGCGTCAAGGCTGCATTCGCCGGCCGCCGCGGCCCTCCGGTCCTGCAGCTGTACTTCGATCTCTGGAAGCTGGTCCGCAAAGGCGCGGTCTACAGCACGGCGACGACGTGGATCTTCCGCGCCGGCCCGGTGGTGACGGTCGCGGCCCTGCTCGTCGCCGGTCTTCTCCTGCCCTTCGGGGGCGGGCTTCCCGGGCCGGCCGCTTTTGCCGGGGACGTCGTGCTGTTCGCGTACCTGCTCGGTGCCGGCCGCTTCGCCACCGTCCTGGCGGCGCTCGACACCGGCTCCTCTTTCGAGGGGATGGGCGCGAGCCGCGAAGTCACCTTCGCCGCGCTCGCGGAGCCCGCTCTCTTCCTCTCCATCGCCGGCCTCGCGCTCGCGCGCGGCACTCTCTCCTGGACCACGATGCTCTCGGGGCAGATGCCCGCCTGGCACTCGTTCGGCCCCGCGTTCGCGATGCTGATCGGCGCGCTCTTCCTGGTGGCCCTGGCCGAGAACAGCCGGATTCCGTTCGACGATCCGAACACGCACCTGGAGCTCACCATGGTGCACGAGGTGATGGTGCTCGATCATTCCGGTCCGGACTTCGCCTTCATCCTCTACGGCGCCTCGATCAAGCTGTTCCTGCTCGGCGCCATCGTCGTGCGCCTTGCACTCCCCTTCGCCGCCAGCATCCCCGCGCATGTCGCGCTCTTCCTCGCCGGGATGATCGTCTTCGCGGTGATCGTCGGCGTGGTCGAGTCCACGTTCGCGCGCCTGCGCATGAACCGCATTCCGCAGATCCTCGTCGCCGCCGGCGTCTTCGCCGCGTTGGCGATGGCGGTGATCCTCATCCGGGTCAACGGATGACCAACGTCGCCCTCGACATCGCCCTGATCCTCGCGCTCCTGCTCGGGGTGACCTCCCTCGGCACCAGCCGCATCGGCGCCGCCATCCGCTACTTCTGGATGCAGGCCGCAGCGGTGGCGATGGTCCCGCTGCTGATCGAGACGCGCTCGGGCGGGCTGAGCGTCCACGCCTGGGTTCTGTTCGCGGCCACCATGGTGCTGAAGGTCTGGGGCGTTCCGTACTTCCTGAACCGGTCGGTGCGGGAAGCGTCGGTGCGCACCGAGGTGGAACCGCTGATCGGGTTCGGCGTTTCGCTCATGCTCGGCGCCGGGCTGGTGGGCCTCTCGTTCGCGCTCGCGCGGCAGCTGCCTCTCCCGCAGAGGCCCGCCTCCGACCTGCTCATCCCAGTGGCCTTCAGCCTGCTGATGATCGGCCTGCTGCTGATCGTCAGCCGGTCGAAGGCGGTGACGCAGGTGGTTGGCTACCTGGTGATGGAGAACGGGATCTTCCTCTTCGGCCTGCTGCTCATCGACGTCTTCCCCTACTTGATCGAGCTCGGCGTGCTGCTCGACCTGTTCGTTGCCGTGTTCGTGATGGGCATCGTCATCTTCCACATCAACCGCGCCTTCGACCACATCGACTCCCACCAACTCGACACGCTCAAGGACTGACGAATGCTGGCGACGTTGCTCCTGCTTCCCGTATTCGCTGCCGCCATCGCGCTGGCGAGAGTGCCGGACCGCGCGCGCCTGCAGCTCTTCCGCGCGGTCGCGTTCGCCCACCTTGCCCTGGCGATCGGGCTCTGGAACCGTCCCGCGGAGCACCTGTTCGGCGGATACATCGCGCTGGATGCGGTGGGCCTCCTGGTGCTGATGCCGATGAGCGCGCTGTTCGCCGGCATCGCGATCTACCTCGGCGGGTACCTGCGGCGCGCCGAACGGCGCTCGCACCGGATCTTCATCGCCGCATTGCTGCTGCTGCAGGCGTCGCTCACGCTTGCCGCGGCCAGCCAGCACATGGGGTTGTTCTGGGTCGCGCTCGAGACGTCCACCCTGGTCAGCGCGCCGCTGCTCTACTTCCACCACACCGGCCGTGCCCTGGAAGCGACATGGAAGTACCTCATCGTCGGTTCGGTCGGCATCGCGCTCGCGCTGCTCGGCACCGTCTTTCTCGCCATCGCGGCAACCGACGCGTCCGGCGACACCACGCTCTTCATCCGCGACCTGACCGCCGGAACGGTCCACCTGGCGAAACCGTGGCTGCACGCCGCGTTCGTGCTCCTCCTGATGGGGTACGGCACCAAGATGGGACTCGCTCCCATGCACGCCTGGAAGCCGGACGCCTACGGGGAGGCGCCGCCGCCCGTGGCCGGGCTGCTGGCGGGAACCGCCACGAACTGCGCCTTCCTCGGCGTGCTGCGCGCGACGCAGATCTGCGCGCACGCGGGCGAGGTGAAGTTCGCCAGCTCGCTGCTCGTGCTCCTCGGCCTGGTATCGCTGGCGGTGGCGGCCATCTTCATCGTCGGCCAGGCCGACTACCGGCGCCTTCTCGCGTACGCGAGCGTCGAGCAGATGGGCGTACTGGTGTTCGGCCTCGGCTTCGGCGTGATGGGCGCGCAGGGATCGCTCCTGCACGTGATCAACAACGCGCTCAACAAGGGTATCCTCTTCCTCGCGGCCGGCAATCTGCTGCAGCTCTACGGCACGAGCGCGATCGCAGGCGTGGCTGGCGCGCTGCGCCGGGCGCCGGCGACCGGGGCGATTCTCATCGCCGGATTGTTCGCGGCCGTCGGCTTGCCGCCGTTTGGCCTCTTCGTCTCCGAGTTCGTCATTCTGCGGGCGGCGATCGCGGGCGGCGCATCCGCCTGGCCGGCAGCCCTCTATCTCGGCTTCCTGGCCGTCATCTTTCTCGGCATGTGCGTGGCGATCCTGCCCATGGCCCAGGGAGAGAGCTCCCGGGACGAGGCGCCGCTGCATGAGCCGGCCTCGACCATCCTTCCGCCCATGGCCTTCGCCAGCGCCGCGCTCGTCCTCGGAATCTACGTGCCGCGGCCGCTCGCCGCGATGATCGAGTCAGCGGCGCGGCAGCTGGGAGGCGGCTGAACGTGAGCAACGGTTCCGCGCTCTCCAGCGGCCGGCAAGCAGATCACGCATGGCTTGCGAACGGGACCGCGCTCTCCCTCGACGCGCTGGCTACGCGCCCTCTTCACGAGCTGCTCGACGCCGCCATCCGGGCTCGCGAGCAGCAGAAGCGGCTGATCGCGCTGTTCCCCTTCTGCGACGGGTCCGGCGATCGCCTCCTCATGGTGGCGGCCGATGCCGCGAGCGCCCGACTGTCCGCCACGTCGTTCGATCTCGCCGGCGCCCCCGGCTGGCCCTCGATCACGCCGGTCTGGCCGGAGGCGCACCTGTTCGAACGCGAGATCCACGAGCGGTGGGGCCTGGTACCCGAAGGTCATCCCTGGCTGAAGGCAGTCCGCGGACATCGCGAGTTGGAAGCGACGCCGGTCTCGCCGGCGCACCCTTTTCTGCGCGCCGAAGGGGAGGGCATACACGAGGTCGCCGTCGGTCCGATTCACGCCGGAATCATCGAGCCCGGCCACTTCCGCTTTCAGTGCTTTGGCGAGGAGGTCCTGCATCTCGAGATCCAGCTCGGGTACCAGCAACGAGGCGCCGAGCAGATCCTCGAGCAGGCCGCGCCGGCCCGGCGCCTGGCGGTCGCCGAGTCGATCGCCGGAGATACGGCCGTCGGTCACGCGCTCACCTACTGCATGGCGCTCGAAGGGCTTTCGGGCACCCGCGCGCCCCTGCGCGCGCACGCCATCCGCGGCATCGCGCTGGAGCTCGAGCGCATGGCAAACCACGTCGGCGATCTCGGGGCGCTCTGCAACGACGTCGGGTACCTTCCCGGCGCCGCGTATTTCGGGCGGCTGCGCGGCGACTTCCTCAATCTGCTCACGGAGATTTCCGGAAACCGCTACGGACGGAGTCTGGTCGTGCCGGGGGGAGTGCGATTCGATGTCACGCCGGCGTTGCAGGCGCGCATCCTCGAGACGATCGAGGCCGACGAGCGCGACCTGCGCGACACGTTCAAGCTGGCGATCAACACGCCATCGGTGCTCTCCCGGTTCGAGGGCACCGGGTCGATCAGCCGGCAGACCGCTGTCGAGCTCGGCTTCGTCGGTCCGACGGCGCGCGCCTGCGGCATCTCCCGCGACGTGCGCACCGACCATCCCAGCGGCGTCTTCCAGTTCACGCACGTTCCGGTCGCCGTCGCCGAAGACGGAGACGTGATGGCGCGAGCCAACGTCCGCTGGCTGGAGGTGACGCGCTCGCTGCGCTTTGTCCGCGAGCAGGTCTCGCGCCTGCCCGAGGGCGCGGTGCGCGTTCCAATGAGCCCCCTCGCGCCTTCTTCGATGACCACCTCGCTGGTGGAGGGATGGCGGGGGCAGATCGCCCATGTGGTGTTGACCGATGATTCCGGGCGCGTCGCCCGGCACAAGGTGATCGACCCGTCATTCCACAACTGGCTCGCGCTCGCGCTCGCCGTCCGCGGCGCGCAGATCTCCGATTTCCCGCTCTGCAACAAGAGCTTCAACCTCTCGTACGCCGGCCACGACCTCTGAGGTGAACGCGTGCTGCAACTCCTCAAGACCCGCTTCGGACAGGGAAGGCGCACCATCGACTTCCCCGGCGAGCAGACCCTGCCCGGACGGTTCCGCGGCTTGCCCGTCCTCCGTCCGGAGCTCTGCCGCAACGGCTGCAGCGCGTGCGCCGAGGCGTGTCCGACGGAGGCCATCCAGACCTCTCCGCTGAAGCTGGACCTGGGAAGATGCCTCTTCTGCGGCCTCTGCCAGGAAGCGTGTCCCGAGGGGGCCATCACCTTCACGGACCGCTACCCGCTGTCGTTCCGGACGCGCGATGCGATGGTGCTGGACGGTCGCGAGGTGGAGCTCGCGACCGCGCTCGATGCAAGGATGCGCTCGCTGTTCGGGCGCTCGCTGCGGCTGAGGCACGTGGCCGCCGGCGACTGCAGCGGCTGCGCCGCCGAGCTTGCCGCGCTCGGGAACGTGGTCTTCGATCTGGGCCGATTCGGGATCCAGTTCGTGGCCTCGCCGCGACACGCGGACGGACTGGTGATCTCCGGACCGGTCACCGCCAACATGCGCCTCGCCCTGCAGCAGGCGTACGAGGCGACCCCGGCGCCGAAGATCGTCATCGCCGTCGGCGCCTGCGCGCTCAGTGGCGGTCCGTTCCGCGGGGCCGCCCATTCCTCCGACGGCGTCCCGCCGGAGATTCCGGTCGACCTCTACATCGCCGGCTGCCCGCCGCACCCCCTCTCGCTCCTCGACGGAATGCTGCGGCTTCTCGGGCGGATCGACACGAACGAGCGCCGGCCGGCGCGGTGACTGTCCGGTCGGCGTTCGCGCCGGTCAGATGCTCGCCAGCATGTAACCGACCCCGCGGACCGTCTTCAGCAGCCGCGGGCTGCGCGGGTCGTCGCCCAGCTTCTGCCGCAAGTGCGAGATGTGCACGTCGATCGAGCGATCGAAAGCCTCCTCCGCGCTCCCCTTGACGAGGTCCATGAGCTGCTCTCGCGTGAGCACCTGGCCGGCGCGATCGGCGAGGGATCGCAGCAATGCGAACTCGTACGTGGTCAGACCGAGCACGCGGCCGCGCAGCGTGACCTGCATGGCCTGCGGTTCGATGCGCAGCTCGCCGACGACGATGGCCTGGACCGAAGGTCCGACCCGGCCGCGCGCCCTTCTGGCCTGCGCGCGGATGCGGGCGAGAAGCTCGCGCGAGGAGAACGGCTTGACGATGTAGTCGTCCGCGCCGCCTTCCAGTCCGACCACGCGGTCGGGCTCGTCGCCGTGCGCGGTGACCATGATGATCGGAGTGTCGAGCCGCGCACGCAATCGGCGGCAGACCTCGAGACCGTCGATCCCGGGGAGCATGAGGTCGAGCAGCACCACGTCGGGCCGGACCCGCAGCGCCTCGGGAACCGCCTCGAGCCCATTGGCGACGACGGCCACCCTCACGCCGTGGGATTGGAGATAGCTCGCGGTCAGCCGGGCAAGCCGCTCGTCGTCCTCGACGTACAGCACCAGCACGCCCGATTCGGAGGTCACCGGGAGATCATACCCGCCGCGAAAACGCGCAACGAGGTCTTCGCGATCGGAAACGGCGGCGTCACCCCTTGGCGATGTCCGACAGCGAGGTCCCCAGCCGCTTGAACCAGCGCAGCTTGTCCGCAAAGCCCGGGAAGCTCGCGTTCAATCCGCTCGGGTTGGGAAGGACGAAGACGCGGGCCCCGTGAATCCGGTCCGGCTTGAGCCCCGGTCCCGGCGCCCCGATCCGCGACTTGCCGAAGAAGGCGCGGTAGAGCGTCAGACCGACGAAGACGACCAGCTCCGGACGTAGACGGCCGATCTTCCGGTCGAGGACACGCCGTCCATCCTCGAGCTCGTCCCTCCCCAGTTCGGAGGCCGAGCGCGTCGCGCGCGGACAGAGGTTGGTCATCGCCATCCCGAACTCGGGCAACCGCCCATCCTCGGCGTACGTGAGCGGCTCAGGGACCAGATGCGCTGCGTGCAGGAGCCTCCAGAACGGGTTGCCCGGGCCGGCGAAATGATGACCGAGCGCTTCGGAGCGGAGGCCCGGATTGATTCCGACGAAGAGGATCTTCGGGCGCGAGGTCAGGACGTCACGCAGTGCCATCGATCACGGACAACGGCCCGCCGGAGTGGCGTGCAGGCTTCGTCGTCCGACTCGAACCATCAGCGCGGGCGCGCGTCCGCGAAAGCCTCGCGCCAGGTATTGCCCTGCCCTTCCACCGAGTAGAAGGAACCCGCGATCCCGTTTCCCACCGTGCAGCAGTAGCGAGCCAAGCGGCCGCGGTGGGTCCTGCCCGGAGGCGAGGGCCGGAACCTGATGGTTCCGCTCGCTCCCCATCGTCGAACCGCCTCGGCCAGGGCCTCCTCCTGTGTCATGTCCCTCATGCCGGCGAAACTATCACATGATGCTGCTGCGCCGGATCATCGAGGCCGCAAACCGGACGGCTACTTGTCGGCGCGCGCGACCGCGGTCTTCTCGGACGCCTCGGCCTTCTTCTGCGCCTTCTGCTGCTTGCTCTGCTTCTGGGTCTTCTCCGCGACGGCGGGCTTGTGCTGCGGCTGCTCCGCCCTCTCCACCTTCTCGTCGCACGCCAATGCGGCCTGCGCGGAGAGAGCAGCAAATGCGACGGCGACAGCGGTTGCGAGCTTGCGCATGATGACCTCGGGTCGGGCCGGGCTGGCCGGCGGCGAGGAGCATGGCGCGCGAGCGCGGATTTCGCAACCCGATTGCAGGGCCGCAACAACTTGCAACTCGTCCCCGATCTTCCGCGGGGGGGGGCGCGACGCGTCAAGCGACTTGAGCGGCCAATGAACGACCAGTGTTGATTCGTGATGCACTGTCTGTCCGCCATTTCGGCAAGTACGACAGTTTGTCTGGCATCCGCGGCGGCTTCCCAGGACCCTTCCGAGGAGAAGCCGTCCAGGCACGCGCACTGCAAAGCGGCCTCGCTCATGGAGGCCCTGATGCAGCGAGCAGCTCATTTGTTACAAGAGATGACGACACCGCGACCGCGCCTGCTCGAGCAGTGGCGCGCGGCCCGCACGGAGCTTGCGAACGCAGAGGCTGCGCTCGTGGCATTCGCGCGCTCGTGCGCCGCGAAGATCGGTGCGTTCGATCTCGCGTCCGCGCACGACGCCTGGGAACAGCTTCGGATCCTGCTCGGCGATCGCGCAAGCGCACAGATGCAAATGATCGCCACCGCACGCGCGCTGTTCGCCGCGCGCCCCTTCCAACAGACGGAAGGGAGGTGATCTTCGGGGCGGTCGCGCGACCCCCCCTCGGCGCGACCGCCCCCTTACGCGCGTGCCCTGCGTCCGGTCACGTCACCGGCCGACGCGCAGGCGGATTCCACCGTGGATGAAGCGAGGCTGGCCGATCGTATCCACTCCGGAGCGCCCGACCAGGTACGCCCGGTCGAACAGGTTGTCGACCGCCGCGAACAGGTCGACGTACGGCGTCGCGTGCCAGGCGACGAAGAGATCGACGAGGATCACGTTCGACATCGGCAGGTTGTTCACGTCGTCCTCGAATTGGGCGCTGACGTGGTGAACGACTGCCTCCGCGGTGAGCGATCGCGGATCGTCGAAGGAGAGCGAGAAGCTGGTGCGGTGCTTCGGATCCTGCGGCAGCTGCTTTCCCACCAGTTGCGGCTGACCGGGCGCGTCGGTGACGCGGCTCTGCGCCAAGGTGTACGCGGCGGTGACGAGCCAGTTGCGCGCGAACCGCCAGCTCGCGTCGGCCTCGATCCCCTGGATGCGAGCATGGCCGAGGTTCTGCCGTTGCCGGAGGTTCGTCCCCACGGTCACGTTGGTGATGGGATTCTTCAGCTCGTTGCGGAAGGCGGTCAGGCGCGCACCGAGGCCGAAGGGGCTTCTCACGTCGACGCCTGCCTCCCCTCCGACGAGGGTCTCCGGACCGAGGTTCTCGTTCGCCTGGGTGAACACGGTCCCGACCTGGAACGGGCGGTAGAGCTCGTTCAGGGTCGGGGCGCGGAAGGCGCGGTACGCGCTGGCGCGCAGGGTCAACCAGTCGATCGGACGAACGCGCAGTCCCGCCTTCGGGGAAACCTGGCGGTCGCTCCGGCCGGCAAACCGGGTGGGCACGCTCGAACCGTCGGACAGCTGCTCGACGCGGCTGGCATTCACGTTGTCCCAGCGGTCGTACCGCAGCGTGAGGCTGAGCTGGACCGCATCCGACGCGTCGTAGACGTCCTGTGCGAAGAAACCGTAGAGGCGCTGCTCGCCGCGCGCGTCCCGCGAAATCACGCTCGGCGTCGGAGAAGGAGCAGGAAAGAGCTGCTCTTGCGTGTCCGCCGTGATGCGCCGCGCGTCGCCCCCCACGGTGAGGGTGTGGGAGCCGAGCATCGGCAACGGAGGGCTCGTCCAGACGAGGCCCGCGCCGAAATCGTGCGTAGGAACGTCCTGGTCGCCGGCGAGGACCTCCCTCGAGCGGTTGGAGAAGAACCGCGCGCGGTTCTGCCGGAAGGTGCCCGAGTGCCCGAAGATGGCAAGGTCGAGGAGCCCGACGTTGCCGGGGGTCGCGCGTGCGCTGGCTGCGTACTCGAATCTTCGCACCGCCGCCGTGGTGAACTGGGTGCCTCCGTTCTGGTCCTCATGGAAGTACCCGCCGCGCAGGACGATGGAGAGGTCGGAGCTCACTTCCCCCTCGACCCGCGCGTTGATCGTGCCGTGCTCGCTCGGCGCGTTTCGATCGACGGCTCCCCGGTTGTAGCCAGCCACGACCGGATAGCCGTCGGACTTGAGCAACTCGCCCTCGACGGCACCGCCGATCGGCCCCCACCGGTCTGCCGCACGAAGGCCGAACAGGCCGCTGCTGTACGAACCGTACTCTCCGGAGGCCAGGACGCTCTGCGATGCGATCGGACGGGAGACCACCTGGCTGACGCCGCTGAGCGCGTAGTTTCCATAGAGCGCCGAGCCGCCCCCCGGAACGACCTCGAACTGCTGGATGCCAAGACGAGGGATCGCGCGCCAGTAGACCCAACCGCCGAAGGGATCGTTCGCCGGGATCCCGTCCACCAGAACGAGGCTGCGAGAGACGCCGGAAGGCCCCACCCCGCGCAGTGTCACGCCCTGCGAGCTGGGATCGGCGGCGAGACTGCTCGAGCGGCGAAAGAGCCCCAGGGACGGAACGATGGGGAGCAGCTCGTCCAGGGTCTTCGCCGGGCTTCGCTCGAGCTCGAGCCGCGGCACCACGATCACTGCGGCCGCGACGTCGCGGATGGGACGGGGGCTGCGGGTTGCGGTCACGACGATCTCCTC
>MNFJ01000007.1 GCA_001918155.1 Deltaproteobacteria bacterium 13_1_40CM_4_68_19 | reverse complement strand
CCCGCCGCCCCCCGTTGCCGCCGGATTGACGATCTCGTCGCCGCTGACGCTGGACAAGCTGACCGTGACTGCCGGCGATACCTTGAACGGCACGGTCACCTACCAGAACACCACCGCGAGCCCGATCGCCGTCCAGACGATCGGAATCGCCGCGCGGCCGCCAGGCGGCACGAACGCGGGCGGCCCTTACACCAATCTGGGGCCGTCCCTCCCCGCGCAGACGATCCAGCCGGGCGCCAGCGTGACGCTCGCCGCGTCCCGCGCGTTCAGCAGCGCCGATCCGCAGGGGACCTGGTACTCCTACACCACCTATCAGGACGCCGCCGGCGGCTGGCACGACTCGGCGAACATCAACTTCACCGTCGCGGCACCGGCCCCGGTCCTCACGGTGGCGGTCACCCCGCCCGTGGCGTCGACGACGCCCGGGGGCACGATCAACTTCCAGGCCACGGTGACGGGCACGGCCGCCGGAGCCTCGACCGCCGTGACCTGGTTGGTCCCCCCGGGCGGCGGAAGCGTCGATCCGACGGGCGCGTACGTCGCGCCGGCAGTGCCGGGAACGTACACCGTCATTGCCACCAGCGTCGCGGACCCGACGAAGACCGGCATTGCGACGGTCAACGTCGGCACGCTCGGGAGCATCATCCCGCTGGCCCGCCGCACCACCTGGAACCCGGGCATCCCGGGCGGGATCCCGAGCCGGACCACCATCTGCGCCACCCTCGATGCGGCCACCTACGGAAACGGCAGCACGGACGCAACCTCGGCCATCCAGGCGGCGATCAACGGTTGTCCGGAAGGCCAGGTGGTGTTCTTGCCGGCGGGCACCTACCGGGTGACGTCGAACCTCACCATTGCCAAAGGAATCGTGCTGCGCGGAGCCGGTCCCACGCTCACCCAGATCAGGGCATCACTGGCTGCCGGTTCGGTGGCGGCGATCTACATGGCCAACCTGTGGCCGACGTGGGGGAGCGCTGTGAACGTCACCGCTGACGTGCCCAAGGACGCCACCTCGATCCCGGTGGCGAACGCGAGCGCGTTCTCTCCGGGCGACATCATCCAGATCGACCAGCTCGACGACACTTCCTACGTCTATGACGGCAATTGCCAATGGTTCAAACGTCCCGACTATGGACCGCCGACTTCGGGGCACCGGTCGCAAGGTCAGGTGGTGGAGGTTGCTTCCATCGCCGGCAACACGCTGAACCTGACCACCCCCATTCACCTCGGCTTCAAGCTGGGATTCGCGCCGCAGGTGTTCAAACCGATCGGGCCGCAACCACCCCCGGGGAGCAGCGAGCCGCCGGGCATCGTCAAGTACGCCGGCCTGGAAAGCCTCTACGTCACCGGCGGGCAGAACAACCAGATCCACATGCAAAACTGCGCCTACTGCTGGGTGGCGAACGTGGAATCCGACGGAACGACCCCCGCGGGCAGCACTGCCTCCGACGGCGTCGCGGGCCCCGGAAACGGCATGAAGGGAGCGCATCTGCTCCTGGACATGAGCTTCCGCGTCGTCGTTCGGGCAAGCTACTTCCACCATGCGACCCACGTCGTCCAGGGCGGAGGCGCTTACGGCCTCTCGTTCTCGTCCCACACCAGCGACACCCTGATCGAAGACAACATCATTTATTACATGAACAAGCCGCTCACGATGCGGGCCACCGGCGGCGGCAACGTCGTCGGCTACAACTACGTCGACAACGCCTGGACCAGCGCCGATGCGCGCATGCAGGAGACGACGATCGACATGGGCCACGCCAGCTTTCCCCACATGGAGCTGGTCGAGGGCAACCAGGCGGCGCAGATCGCGACCGAGACGGTGTGGGGCAACTCGGGCTGGATGACGCTGTTCCGCAACTACGCCAGCTCCCAGCAGCAGCGCACGGCCGCCAACGAGACCTATCAGATCGCGGCCGTGGCGTTCGAGGCGAAGGCGCGCTCCATGAACGTGGTGGGGAACGTCCTCGGTGCTCCTGGCGTCGGCCTCGTCTACGAGGTGAGCTCGAACCCGCCAGGCGCGAACCAGCAGACCGTTTTCCGGCTCGGTCACGGCCTGAACGCGGGAGCCGGCGGCGATGACATTGGCACCTACGAGAACCCCACCTTGACCGCAGCGACGGCGGTCCAGCTCTACCGACACGGCAACTATGACTACGTGACGGGAACGGTGGGGTGGGACGCGACCAACGCCAACCACACCCTTCCCGACTCGCTCTATCTCACCAGCAAGCCGGCTTTCTTCGGGGCAAACCCGTGGCCATGGGTCGACCCGGTCGGGACGACGAAGCTCTACACGCTGCCGGCGAAGGCCAGGTGGGATAGCGGCAAACCGAACCCGTGAGAATGGTGGTCAGGCGGTCCGCTGCGCGAGGCGCTCGAGATCCGACAGGCAGCGGACCGCCACCACTTCCTCGGGCTGCAGGGAAACGCCGAACTCCTCTTCGAAGGCGAGCACGATGCGCAGGTGGTTGAGGGAATCCCAGTTCTCCGCCTGCTCACGCGCGTATTCCTGCGCCGCGTCGATCGGCACCCCAAGGATCTCGCTCAGGATGGCGGCGATGCGCTCGCGCGAGGTCATCGATGGACCCGGATCTCCGCTGGGTGTCGCTGTACGTCCCTCCCGGCCGCCTCGCGCAACCGGGCCAGAGGCACCTCGCGTTCGCCGTTGGGAACGAAGCGGTGGAGGAACTCGAGCGCAGGCTGGTTGCGCGGCCCCTCCCTCGCTTGGATCTCCAGGAGTTCGCACCCCAGGTCCGACAGCCGGCCCAGCGCCCAACTGAACGCCACGGCCTCCACCTCGCGTCCCAGCGCGCGGCAGCTCATCAGGAATTCGACCAGGCGCGCGCGCCGACCGGAGATCTCGAAGGCGAGCACGGCGACCACGCCGCTGTCGGACAGCGCGTCGCGCAGGGCGATGCTGAGGGTCAAGTTTCCCGGACCCAAGAGGCGGGCCACTTCCTGCTCGCTGAGCCGGGCGAGGCAGAGATTGAACTGGTTGGTCTTGTTGCTGAGCTCGTGGATTCGCGAAGCGTGCTCGGCGTGGTTCTCGAAGAGATCGACGACCATGCCCAGGCGCGCGAGGTATTCGGCCGGATCAGCGGCGGCGGCGCGCAGCCGTTCCCGCTGCTGGTTCGCCTGCAAGTCCTGCGTGCGCAAGGCGGAGCTGGCGTCGGCGCGCAGCCGGAACAGCCCGGGGTGCCGCGAGAGGATCGCCGCCGTCCCTTCTCCCGACGGATCGGCCAGCACCAGCTCTACTTCCGGCGCTCCCTCGGCCACGCGGGCGAGCTCGGCTGGATTGTCGTCGACGAAGAGGATGGCCGACGGATGCAGGTTGAGCTGGGCGGCGATGGAGAGGAGGTTGTCGGGCTTGGATCCCCAGTCGACGCGCACGGCGGCGAAATCGGCCAGCGAGAGGGCAAACTCCTTGCGCTGGGCGAAGAGCCTCTCCACGTCGACCCGTTCGTTTCGCGAGCAGAGCGCGAGGATGAAGCCCGCCTCCTTGAGCAGCAAGAGCCGGCGCTGCAGCGCCTGGTGCCCGGGTCCCACCCGGACGCCGCCGGGACCGTCCTCGCCGAGCACGCCTTCGTACAGGGTGTGGTCGAGGTCGACCGCAACCACCTTGAGCCGCGGCATCACCAGCGCCGGCAGCATCTGCGCACCGAGGTGCCGCGCGATGTGGACGGTGGCCGCTTGCGAGAATGGATAGTGCGCGACCTCGTCGTTGCGCGGATCGAAGAACGCCGGATACTCCTCTTTTCGCAGGCGCTCCAGCCGGACCAGGTGGCAATCGGCCAGGTTCCTGGTCCCCTCCTCGAGCGCCGCGCCCAGGGCGGCCACCCACGAATCCGTTACGCCGGCGGTGCCGCCGCCCTGCGGCCAGTCATTGATCAGCACGGGCACGCCGTTGCCGGAGGCGCCGCGGCCGGCCGCCACGAGGTCGATCACCCAGCGCGCGGCTTGTTCGGGCGCCATCGCCCGGTGCAGCCGCCAGTCGATCCAGAGCAGCAGGACGTCTTCCTCACCCCTGCCTCGCCGGAGCACCCCCGCCAGACTGGGATCGTAGTCCGAGACGGAGACCGCAATCTCCGCGTCCCACAGGCGCATGAACGGTCCGACGAAATCGGAGACGAGCTCGAAGGGCATCGAGCGCTCGCAACGCAGCCGAAGCTTGCGGCCAGCGGAGACCTTTGCCAAAGCGCGCAGGGCCGAACCGCGCGGCAATCCGGCGAGCAGCGTGTGCTGGAGGCGCCAGTCCGGAGGCGCCTTTCCGAACGCCATATCACTCAATCGTAATCACCTTCCGGCCCCGGAGTTGTCTCGTCGCTCCGCCGACCGTAAAATTTCGGACCTCGCCCGGGGAGGAGCTGGCGCCTGCGCGCCCGGCCGGAGGAAACTCGAGCGCGTGATGAGCAGGGCGCAGCGCTGGGTTGCGGCGCAGCTCTGGCGCGCGTCGGGGCGTCCGGTGACCGATCGGGAGCTGCTCTACGACGGCGCGACCGGGCTGCGCATCGTCACCTTCCACGAGACGCCTCCCGAACAGCTGGAACGGCTGAGGCGCATCGTCGACTGGTGCGGGACCCGCTTCCCGATGGCATCCCCGGCGGATGTGGACGGTCTCGTCGCCGGGCGGTGGCGGACGGGACCGGACCGGGTGCTACTCACCTTCGACGACGGCTACGAGAGCAACTTCGAGGCGGCCCGATGGCTCACCCGCATCGGCGTCTCGGCCATCTTCTTCGTCGTTCCCTCGCTGATCGACCGGACCAACCAGGAGTACCTGCGCTTCCATGAGCAGTTCGGGGTGAAGGCGTACATCCCCTCCAAGCGCGCTGGCGCGCGGGGGCTCTCCACCAGCCAGATCCGCGAGATGGTCGCGATGGGCCACCGCATCGCGGCCCACAACTTCGCTCACCGCGATCTCGGCCTGCTGCGCGACCAGGCAGCGATCCGGTACGAAGTCTCGAATGCTGTCGAGAAGGTCGGCGAGTTGACGGGCGCTCCTTGCAACGACTTCGCCATCGCGTTCGGTCAGCCGGAGAACGTTTCCGAGGAGGCCGCCACCTACCTGCTCGAGCACTGCCCGCGCGTCTACTCCTGCCACCGCGGCCTGAACGTGCCGGGCAAGACGCCGAGGTTTCTCCTTCGCCACGCTTGCGAGCCCGACCACCCGCTCGCCTTCACTCGCATCTGCCTCGAGGGAGGCGCGGATCGGCGCGTGGCTGACGCAGCCAGGACGATGTCGCACCGGGTAGGCCCGCTCCCAACCGCGAGTTGAGGTCAGTCCGACGAAGAAAGGCTGGTCCGGGACAATTGAAGTACCCCATGCACGCCTGGAATGATCGGATCGCTGCGCGGTCCGCCGTCGTTGGAGTCATCGGCCAGGGCTACGTAGGACTGCCCCTGGCGCTCGTCTTCCACGAGAGCGGGTTCCGTGTGCTGGGCTTCGACGTCGACGCGGCGAAAGTCGCGGCGCTCTCGCGCGGGGAGTCGTTCATCCAGCACATCGGCTCGAAGCGAATCGCCGCCGCGGTCGCCGGCAAGAGATACGCAGCCACCACCGATTTCGACCGGCTCAAGGAATGCGACGCCATCTTCATCTGCGTTCCGACGCCGCTCGGCGCGCACCGGGAGCCGGACAATTCGTACATCCACGACACCGCGCGCGCGATCGCCAAGAGGCTGCGCCGGGGCCAGCTGGTCGTGCTCGAGTCCACGACCTATCCGGGGACGACGCAGGGCGAGGTCCTACCTCTTCTGGAGCAGAGCGGGCTCGCGTGTCCGGATGACTTCCTCCTGGCCTTCTCTCCCGAGCGGGAGGACCCGGGCCGCAAGGACTTCGATACCAGGACGACCCCCAAGCTGGTGGGCGGCGTGAACCCGGAGTCGACCGCAGTCGCCGCGGCCCTCTACGGCGCGTGTCTCGTACGCGTCGTGCCGGTGAGCCACGCGAAGGTGGCGGAGTCGGCCAAGCTGCTGGAAAACATCTTTCGCTCGGTGAACATCGCGCTGGTGAACGAGATGAAGATGATCCTCGACCGCATGGGCATCGATGTCTGGGAGGTGATCCGCGCCGCGGCGACCAAGCCCTTCGGATTCATGCCCTTCTATCCGGGCCCCGGGCTGGGCGGCCACTGCATTCCACTGGACCCCTTCTACCTGTCCTGGAAGGCGGCGGAGCACGGCGAATGGGCCCGGTTCATCGAGCTCGCGGGCGAGATCAACTCGCGGATGCCCCGTTACGTGATCGAGAAGGTGGTCGTCGCGCTGAACGGTGATGGCAAGGCCCTCAACGGTTCGAAGATCCTGGTCCTGGGGCTCGCCTACAAAGCCAACGTCGACGACGATCGCGAATCCCCCTCTTACGAAATCCTCGAGCTCTTGAAGGAAGCCGGCGCCAAAGTCGACTACTGCGATCCTCTCTTTCCGGCGACGCACAAGACGCGCAAGCACGATCTCGGCTTGCGATCCCTGCCCTGCGACGACGAGACTTTCTCGAAGTACGACGCCTTGGTGGTCTCGACGGCCCACGACTGTTTCAGGAATGCCGACCTGTACCGGGGGACAAGGCTGGTGGTGGATACGCGCAATCTGGTCGCGCCGCTCTTCCCCGAGGGAGGCGGTCCGCGGATCGTCAACGCCTGAGTGCGTCGAATCGCTTCTTGGCGGGAAGGACGCCGACCATCGGAGTGCGGGTGGGGTCCACGAACGGCCACGGCTCCGATCCGAAGAACGCCGGCTTGCCGGGCAAGTACAGCGACTCCGGCAACGAGTGGTTGGAATTGGTGGAGTCCCAGATCACGCTCCCCGTCGCGTAGTCGTAATTTCCGTGGCGATAAAGCTGGTTGGCGGTCGCCGACGAGGACTTCGGGTCCTCGTAGGTGCCGATGTCGTCCCCGCCGCCTCCGGCGTTCTGCCCGTGACCGAGCCTGTAAACGGTTTTCTGATCCGGCCCGGGCGGATTCGAATTGACCTCGTAGACGAGGCCGGCGCCGGGCGCGCCGAGGACGTTCCCCACCACGTTCATGAAGCGCGCCTTCGCCTCGAAAGCGATGGCCGCGATCTGGTAGGTCTCGTGCGCGGCGGTGCGCTCCTGCTGGCTGCTCGCGAAGTTGCGAAAGACGGTCATCCATCCGGAGTTGCCCCAGACCGTATCGGTCGCGATCTGAGGCGCCTGGTTGCCTTCCACCAGCTCCATGAACGGGAAGCTGGCGTGGCCCATGTCGATGGTCGTCTCCTGCAAGGCGCCGTCGGCGCTCGTCCAGGCATCGTCGATGTAGTTGTAGGCGACCACATTTCCGCCGCCGGTCGCCCGCATCGTGAGCGGCTTGTTCAGGTAGTAGATGATGTTGTTTTCGACCAGCGAGTCGCTGGTGTGGCTCGACAGCGAGATCCCGTAGGCGCCGCCGCCCTGGATCACGTTGGTCGCGTGATGGAAGTAGCTGTCGCGGACGACGGCGCGGAAGCTCGCGTCGATCTGGACGTGCGTCCCTTTCATCCCGTTCCCCAGGCCTGCGACGCCGTCCGGCGCGGTGGCGCTCGCGGGAGTCGTTCCGTCCGACTCCACGTTCGCCACCCAGCAATAGGCACATCCCAGCATCGTGATCTGGTTGTTCCGCCCGCCCGTCAGATAAACGCCCTCCAGGCCCGCGTACCTGGTCACTCTGCCGGTAGGCTTGAAGACCTGCGGTGCAAAGGCGAGCTTGAAGCCCAGATGGATGGGCGTGGTGAGGTTGAGGGTGTTGCCGGCGATGGAGGCGATCTCCACCGTCTGCCCCTGCGAGCGGTGCCCGGTGGTCGGAGGACCGTAATCGGGACGCTTGAACCACGGGCAGTCGCCGTCATAGACGTACGAAGTGTCGTCGAGCTGGTCGATCTGGATGATGTCGCCGAGGGCGAACGTGCTCGCATCGGCTACCGGAATCGAGGTCGCATCCTTCGGAACGTCCGCGGTGACCTTGACGGCGCTTCCATAGGTCGGCCACCCGCTCCAGAGGTAGATCACCGCTACCGAGCTGGGCGGCAACGTCGCTCTGAGCCGGGTGAGCGCGGGGCCGGCCCCGCGCAGCACGATCCCCTTCTTGATCTCCAGATTGGACGTCAGCCGGTAGGTGCCTGCCGGGAGAAGAACCACCTGCCCTTCTGGGCAGCCGTCGATCGCGGATTGGATGGCCGCGGTCGCGTCGGTACTGCCGTCTCCGTAGGCGGCAGCGTCGACGGTAGCGCAGATGGTCGTCCGGCTGGGAATGCCCCCTGGGATACCCGGATTCCAGGCCGTCCGCCGGTCGGCCGGAATGATGTCCCCTGCCACTGCGGTCGGACTCTTGACCGGGGCGCTGGTGCCGCAGGCGCCCGAGGTGCAAGCCGCGGAGAGGAAGGCCAGCGAGGCGAGGACTCGAAGACGGATGCTGCAGCTCGGATGCATGTCCGGAAGTCTTTGCCCTGGCCCCCTAGCCGACGTCGAGGACCGCTCCGGCGAGCCGCTCGCGTCCGACGATCTCGACGATCCTCCGCGCCTGGGGAATTCCGGTGATCCCTCTCTCGAGCAGGAGCAAAACCGCATCGCTCGCGGCGAGCACCGCGATGGCGACGGGATTCGCGATCGGAGAGTCCAGCGCGATGACGAATCGCGGCTCGGCGGGCGCTAGACTGCTTGCGGGCTCGACCAGGTGCGCGATCGCGTTGGCGCGCTCCAGGTCGAGCTCCAGGCCGTCGACGAGCTCGATCGGATGTCGCCGCAGCTGCGTCCCGAGCTCGGCGAGGCTGCGGGCAAGGCGCAGCGTCTTCGGCGTCCGCTCGGGAGAGACCACGGCCAGGCAGGACCAGGGATGCAAGAGCAGCAGCCTGTACCAGAGCTCGTGGACGTCATATCCGTCGGCGACGGGCACACCTCCCAAGGGACGTGGGGATTTTCTTTGGTCCAAGCCGTCCTGACGCAAGTCCGGCCCGTCCCCGAGGCTCTGGTCGATGGTCATCGCGTTCCGATCCCCACAAGAGATGCTGGAAGACTCGAGGCTCGAAAAGAAAGGGCGAGCAAAACCGTCGACTCATCAACTTCCGCTCAAATCGACGGATCCTGCCTCGCAGATTTCTACGAGCAGGGGCACCTTCAGCGCCCGCTCGACCTGCCAACTCTCGATCAACCTTCGCGAACGCAGATCGACGAACGCGGCGCTCAAGAGCGCGAGGGCGAGCCCGGCGATCACGCTCGCGCCCAGCACCAGCTTGGGCTTGGGCTTGATAGGACCTCGAGGCTGCTGCACCGGAACAAGGACGGTGTACCGGTACTTGAACGCCGCGCGGGCGGAGTCGAGCTCGAGGCGGGCACCTTCGATCCGATCGAGAAACGAGTTGTACTTGGTGAGCGCAAAGTTGACCTGCTCCCTCAAGTACCCGATCTGCGGGTCCTCGTCCTCGCGCGGATCGAGCGCCCCGAGGTGCTCGGCCTGGATCACGACCGCCGTGGGCCGTCCGACCTCCCTCTCCGACTGGTCGGCGACGCCTCGTTTCCTCAGATCCGCCTCGAGCGAGGCGACCTCGCGCTTGAGAACGGCAACCTGCGGTGACTCCTGGCGCACGGCATCGAGGCTCTGCTCGGTGTCCAGGATGGCAGGATGGTTCGCGGCGTAGACGGCCCGCTGCTCCTGGAGCTTGGTCTGCAGCTCGGTGACCCGCCGGCGACGGAACTCTTCCAGGTCGGCGATCGCGCGACGCTTGCTCTGGACGGACAGCAGCAGGCGCGACGTTTCTTGATCCGGTTCAGCCGGCGCCCGCGTCTCGCCGACCGACCGGGTTCGCACGCGCTTGCCCAGGCGAGCCGCGCGCTCCTCGCGGGCGACTTCCAGCTGGCGGAGGGAGGCCGCGAGCGCCTGGTGCGCCTGGTCCGCGCGGGCCTCGAGGATGGTGATCGCCTCCGAGATCGTCGAGACCTCGGCGGCGTGCCGCGCCTCGAGGAAGTTCTCCACGGCAGTGTTCACCAGGCGGTACGCCTGCTGCGGGTCCGGGAATTCGATCCCGATGGTCACGGTGCCCTCGCCGGTCATCACCCACAGCCGGTTGCGCAGGTAGTAGACGAAATCCTCGATCTGCTCCTCCGGCTTGGGCGGCTTGAACAGGACGGGCCAGATCGCGTCCTTGACCCGGAGCAGCGGCGCGCGGTGCAGCCGCCAGTTCTTGATCAGCTCGGTCTGCTCGATCAGCGCGACCAGGTTGTCGTAGCGCTGGACGGTCTCCGCCGCCTGGCGGGTGGGTGTGTCCGCGTCCATCGGAATGGCGCGGGTAGGATTGCTCAAGGCGGGCATGATCTGGTTGCGCTGCGCCTGCAAGGTGGTCTTGACCTGGTAGGTCTTGGGCATCGCCCACATCAGGGCCAGCGAGAAGGCGACGATCCCGACCCAGATGGAGAGGAAGAGGAGCTTGTGCCTGCGGATCGAGTGGAGCACGAAGCCGGCATACGAGCCGATCAGTTGCCAGTCGAAGAGTTCGCCCGACTCGCCGCCCTGGTCGGCCGGATGGTGCTGCAGGACCACGTAAGCCGGCGGCAGCGGCTGTTGAGAGGCAGGATCCTGGAGGTTCTTCATCGCATCGTCCTCCGCTCAGAACAACCCCTGGGCGGCCCAGCGCAATCCCAAGTATCCCTGAACCTGCCAGCCGACGAACGGCGCTTGATTCGTCCAGGCGGCGCCCAATCCGCCCTCCACGCTCCACCCTCGGGCGGCGTTCCAGGAGGAGCGCGCTTCCAGGCGCAGTTCGTCCGCGCCCTCGCCGACTCCGCTGATGACGCGCGCCTCGGATGCGGCGGCCCCCAGGCGAAGCCGCTCTTCGGTCAGCTCCGCGGTCCCCTCCCCCCTGATCGTCTGGATCGCGAGCGCCGTGAAACGATCCACTCCTGGCAAGAGCCGCAGATGCGCCGAGGTCCGCAACGCCCGCTGCGGCGCGACCGGCAGGTTCCAACTGACCCCGGCTGCCCCGGTCGCGTAGGTTCCCGTGGTGGAGGGCGAATCAGACGCGGAAGACTCGACGAAGACCAGGCCCCCCGCCGCGTCGAAGACCGTTTGCGGAGAGGCCCGGTGGGTCCAGCCGGCCTGCAGGTCCGAGAACAGCGCACTGCGATCGATGCTGTAGCGCGCCTGCGACCCGGACCAGAGTACCGTGATCGAGTCGGTCCGGTCCGCTGCCCAGACGAGCGACGCATTTGCCTTGGGTCCCACCTGGATGGGGAGTGCGGCGACAGCGTCGTGGCCGAGCCCTCCGGCTCGCTCCATGCCCGCGGCCACCGCCAGCTGCAGGCGGCGGGAAAAGGCGTGCGTGAGCTCGAGCATCGTGTCGATGCCGAGGGTGCGCACGAAGCGCTGAGATGGCAACTGGCCAACGACCGGACGCGCCAATTGCCCGGAAAGCGGAGAGAAGTCGGTGAGGCCCCATTCGAACGCGGTGCGCCAGCCGAGCCGGGTGGTCGGGGCAAGCCGGGTCTCGAGCATCAGGCGGCCGCTCTGTCGCGCAGCAGTTCCGGGTTCCGCCGGGCCGGAGATCGCCTGGCTGAAGAGCAACGACGGCGCATAGGTCAATGCGGCCCGGCCGTCCGGACCCTGCGCAGACAGGCCGAGCCGCGCGCGCAGGCCGAGCTCGCTGTACCTGGCGCGTCCAACGCCGGTGGGCTCCTCGCGGGCTCGCTCTTGCGTCTCCGCGGCGGCCTCCCAACCGATCGTCTCGCTCGCGGCGAGGAGAAGACCGAGGGCGGCGGCGAGCATCACTCGACGACGACGGCATCGCCGGCCTGCAGCCGGAACCCGCTCGCCCGCCCCCGGCCGCGCGACAAGGCCTCGAAGGTGAAACGGATGCGCGTCAGCTCGGCCTGGCGCCGCAGGACGAAGATCCGGTCACGGTGAGCGAAGTCGGTGAACCCGCCGGCCGCGGCGAGCGCCTCGACCACGCCGGAGCCCCGGTCCAGGTTGTATTGCCCCGGGTGTGTGACTTCGCCGAGGACGGGAACCGCGAGGGGCCGCATCTCCTCGACGGTGACGTTGACGTTCGCAACTACGAGGTAACCCTCACCCTTCAGGCGGCGCTCGATCTCCTTGGCGAGCGCACCGGGCGACAACCCCTCCGCTTGCACGTCGTGGAGGAGCGGGAGCGAAACCTTGCCGTCCTGCCGGACCCGCTCGCGCGTCGAGAGGGAGTCTTGCTGAAGGACGCGTACGGCGAGGATGTCTCCGGGAGAGATTCGGAAGTCCGGGTCCGTGCGGGCCTCCGTCGGAGGCGTGTAGTCATCGACCCAGACGAAGGGTCCGACCGACGAACAGCAGACGAAGGCGAGGGCGATCGAGATCGCCCAGCTGGTCGACTTCATCGCGGAAGTCCTTCCACAGCGGGCGGAATTGAGCACCCGCTCCGCGAGGCTTTTGTTGATCTCCTTGCTGTCCGCGGCGGCTTTCCGGCGCTAGCAGCGCCGGGCCGTTCAGCGCCGGACTTCGGCGGAGGCAAGCCCGAGGCCCTCTGCGATCCGCTCGCTCGCGTGGCCGTCACCGTAGACGTCGACTTTCCTGGACATCTGCCGGTAGGTCGCGTGATCGCGAAGGAGGCGTAGGGTCCACTCCCCGATCACGGCGCGGCTCGTCCCGACCAGCCGCGACACGCCCGCATCGACGCTTTCCCGCCGCTCCGTCACGTCCCGCATGACGAGGACCGGCTTTCCCAGCGCGGCCGCCTCTTCCTGGATTCCTCCCGAATCCGTCAGGACGAAGCGGCAGCGCTGCAGAAGCGAGACGAGCTCGGGATATCCCACCGGCTCGCCGAGGTGGACGTTGCGCAGACCCCGAAGGATCTCGAACACGGGCTGCCGCACGTTCGGGTTGAGGTGCACGGGGTAGACGAATTGGATCTCCTCGGCCTGGGCGACGTCCCGGATGGCGAGGCACAGTTCCTCGAACGGCTTCCCGAAGCTCTCGCGGCGGTGGCCAGTGACGAGGACGAACGGCTTTTCCACCTCGAGCGCGGGGAATGAAGCGGCCAGCGAACGCGCGGCCACCTCTCCGCCGCGCAGCCGCTCCAGGGCGAGGTGCAGCGCGTCGATGACGGTATTGCCCACCACGCGGATACGCTCGGCGGGGATGTGTTCCGCCAGCAGATTTTCCCTGGCCCGAGCGGTCGGACAGAAGTGGAGGTTGGTGACGGCGGCCGTCATCATGCGGTTCGCCTCCTCGGGGAAGGGCTTCGCAAGATCGAAGCTTCGCAGACCGGCTTCTACGTGAGCGACCTTCACGCGCCGGTGAAAGGAAGCGAGCGCCGCCGCGAACGCGGTGGTCGTATCTCCCTGCACGATCGTCCAATCCGGGGAGAAGTCCGCGATGATCCCGTCGAGACCGACCAGGGCACTGGCGGCCAGACCGCTGAGAGATTGGTTTGGCTGCATCACCTCCAGGTCGGCGTCGATGGAAATGTCGAAGAAGGAGAGGACGGTTGGGACCATGTCCCTGTGCTGGCCGGTGAGGCACACGCAGGTCTGCGCCGAGGGAAATCCCCGCAGCCGGCGAATTACTGGGGCGAGCTTGATGGCTTCCGGTCGCGTACCCAGGACGACCAGGAGTCTCGCGGGAAGTGCCACGTCTCGCCGTTGCTCCCTGAGGCAGGTGGGGATGGGGGACCAGCCAAAGATGGTACCGATAACACGGCTACGCCCGACGCGGCGCGTCGGCAAGCAGCGATCGATAACGCTCGAACAACGGCCGGAACTCGTTCTCCCAGTTGTACCGTTCCCTGGAGAGCTGAAGACCGTTCGCCCTCATCGACCTGCGCGCCTCGGGATCGGCCGCCATCCGGTTCACGACGGCGGCGATCTGCTTCGGGTCCTGCGGGTCGACGCAGAGGCCGACCCCTCCGCCTTCCACCAGCGCCAGCATCCCAGGGTAGTTCGCGGCGATCACGGGCAGCCCCATCATCATGTACTCGAACACCTTGTTCGGTGCGCAGTAGTAGTTGTTCCGGCAGTCGTTGCGGTAGAGCAGGATTCCGATGTCCGCGGACGCCGTGTAGGGGGGCAACTCGCCGTAGGGGACGCGGGGCAGAACGACGATGCGATCGTGGCCCGAGAGGACCGAGGAGGCATCGGCCCACTTGCCCCATCCGCTGCCGATGATGACAAGGACCACGCCTTCGTCGAAGTAACGAGTCGCCTCCGCGACTTCCTCGATGCAGCGCATCGAATCGATGAGCCCTTGATAGAGCACGATGGTCGAGAAGGTGATCCCCTGGCGAGCGAGCTCGTCGCGCAGCCTCGTGCTCTCGATGGGGCCCTTGTACGGCGGGCAGTTGCGAACGGTCAGCGGCGGGCGCTTTGCGCCGAATTCTTCGCGATAGATGCGCGAGCGGTTCTCCTCCGGCGTGACCACCTGGTCGCAGAGCGGGACCAGCGAGCGATCCAGGAAGCGCCAGAACCAGGCGAACGGGACGTGCGCTTGCGTCTCCGACCAGAGCTCGTGGGCGCGGTAGACGACGGGCTTGCGGCGCAGCTTCGCCGCCAGCACCGTCGGCAGAAGCGGAGGCAGGTCGTGGGCCGCATAGAGGTCGGCGCCGGACTTCAGGGCATGCACGAACGCCTTCGACACGTACTCCGCATACGAGAGCACCCTTTGCACAGCGGCGAGGCGGCGGCCCGAAGTGGCAGAGCCGAGCAGCCCCTGGAAGAACTCCCTGACCCGAACCGGAAAACGCCGGGTCCGAAATCCGGGGGCGTGCGCTTCGCTCGGCGGGGTGGCAGCGGAAGCGAGGCAAAGCGACTCCACCTCGAATCCGGCGCCCGCCAGCGAGGCGCCCTCGTTGAGCATCGAGGGGAGCGCCGTGGGAGAGTCGCAATAGGCGAGCATGCAGACCTTGGGTCTGTGCGCGTTGATCGAGCCGCTCGCCACCGATCGTCTCCGCTTTTCGTCAGGCTAACAGAATTCGGCGCAGACCCTCGACCCCATTCCGGGCGATGCGCTAGCTTGTGGTCTCTCGCGCGAATCCGCACGGCCAGCCCATGAGGAACAATTGAAGGATGCGGTTGTGCACGGCGAGATCGAGCGGCAGCTCATCCGCACGCTCTCGACGCACGCCGCGGTCCCCGCATTCGTGCGCCGCATGGCCGCGCGGATCGAATCGTCTCCCCTCGCCTACCGTCTGGCCCACGGCGTCTTCTGGTCGTTTGCGGGGACGGCGCTCGCCCGGACGCTGGCGCTCGCCGCGTCGGTCGTCACCGCTCGGCTCTTGGGGAAGCAGGGTTATGGCGAGTTCGGTGTCGTCAATTCGACACTGCTCACGTTGCAGACCTTCGCCAGCCTGGGTCTCGGCGCGACGGCCACCAAGTACGTGGCCGAGCTGCGGGCGAAGGATCCGGAGCGCGCCGCACGCATCCTCGCGCTCTCCGCGATCGTCAGCGCCGCATCCGGACTCCTGGGCATGGCCCTCTTGTGGGCCTTCTCCGACTCGATCGCCCTCCACATGCTCAACGCACCACCGCTCGCCGGGCTCCTGCGGATCGCGGCCGTCGGGCTGGTGTTCACGACCCTGAATGGTGCGCAGGTGGGCGCGCTCGCGGGCTTCGAGGCCTTCCGCAAATTGACCTGGCTGAACATGTGGTCTGGCCTGCTCGGGGTTCCGCTCGCCGTAGCTGGGGTCTGGTTCTGGGGACTGCAAGGCGCCGTCTGGGCCACGGTCGCCACCGGCGCGGTCCAGTGGAGCCTCAGTCATTTCGCCGTGCGGGACGAAGCGCGGGCGTACGGCATCGCGCTCGGGACGGCCGGGTGGTGGCAAGAGCAGCGCGTTCTGTGGAGCTTCTCGCTCCCGGCGCTGGCACAGGGCATCATGGTTGCGCCGGTGAACTGGGCAGCGGCCGCCATCCTGGTCAACCAGCCTCGCGGCTATCCCGAGATGGGCGTGCTCAGCGTGGCCAACCAGTGGTTCGGAGCGGTGATGTTCCTGCCGGTGGCCCTCGGAGGAGCGGTCCTGCCGGTCCTGCTGGAGCGCGTCGGCCAGGGAGATTCGCGCGGCGCGCGTATGGTCCTGGGCGCCGCCGTGGCCATGAACACCGCGGTCGTGGTTCCGATCGTCGCGGCGGCGAGCCTGGCCAGCCCCTGGATCATGGAGATGTATGGAAAGGAGTTCGGCGCTGCCTGGCGCACGCTCGTGGTCGTCCTGATCACCGCGGGCCTGGTCGCGGCGACGACGCCGGTAGGAAACTTGTTCGCCGCGGCCGAGCGCCTGTGGCTCGCCGTCCTGATGAACTCCGGATGGGCGATCCTGTTCCTCGGCGCGACCTTTTTCCTGGTGAAATGGGGAGCGCTGGGAGTCGCCACGGCCAGGCTGATCGCCTACGTCATCCACGTGGGCTGGACCCTGTGGTTCGCGTTGAGCTTCCTCCGGGCAGGAAAGCAGTCGAGCCCGAAAGGGAGCGGCGCGTGACTGCAGCCTTCTGCGAGCAGTTTTGGACAATGTCCCGTAGTGCGTGCAGGGCGTCCGTGGCGGTTACATCTAGCCCGCGGGGTTGCTACTGATTCGGGCGTGCTGAAGCTCCTGCTCATCTCGGTGCTGTTCGCCACCTTCCTCCTGCCTGCTGCTGCCGCGTCGAGCCGCAGGCCTCGCAGGGCCCTGCGAAACCTGATCGTCTCCATCCTGCTCGCGGAGCTGGCCTACGCCTTTTTCCTCAGGTTCCTCTACGGCCGCCTGCTATGAAACGAACGCCGCCGATACCGGCTGGGCCCCCGCTGCCAGGGCCGACGGAGACGGGCTCGAGAATCCCCGTGCAGTGGGCCCTGCTCGTCGGGTTGCTCTGTCTCTTTACGATCGCCGCTGTGGTCGTGAGCAACGGGAACCCGGCGGTGGCGCTGGCGCCGTGTCTCATTGCCGTGCTGGTCGGCTTGGTCTGGGTGCTCCCGCTGCGCGTGCCGATGCTCACCTTGCTCGCCCTCTCCTGGACGCTGGAGATCGCCGGCGATGCGTTCGCCTCCAACCTCGTGCAGACGCCTTTGCGGGTGGTGGGGACCCTCCTCTTCGCGAAGCTCAACCTGAGCATTCCGGTGGACGCGCTGGTGGTCAGCGGATTCGACCTCCTGCTCCTCTTGTTTGGGGTGGTCATCGTCTATCGGCACTCGACGCGGTCGCGGATCGACCGGATCGGCTGGGTAGAGGCGCCCCGTCCCATCTGGCAGTTCGCCGTGCTGGCGCTGGTCGCGATCGCCTGGATGACGATCTTCGGCATGGCGCGCGGAGGGAGCTTCCGCTTCGCGCTCTGGCAAATCACCAAACACCTCTACCTGCCCTTGGTCTACCTTTTGATGGCCGAAGCGCTGCGCGGCCCGGCCGACGCGGTGGTCGTGGGACGGGTGGTGCTAGGCGCCGGCATCTTCCGCTCCGTCGAGGCGATGATCCTCCGGCGCATGTTCCCATCGACGGACATCTTTCCTCACGCGGTGACCCATCACGATTCGGTCCTGTTCGCCATCTGCGTCGCCATCCTGCTGGCGATGCTGCTTGAGCGGCCGACGAGGCGCGCGCTGAGGATCTGCGCGCTACTGCTGCCGATCTTCCTGGGCGGCATGATCGCCAACCACCGGCGCCTCGCCTGGACCGAGCTGGCCGCGGTGGCGGCGTTCTTCTTCCTGATCACGCCGTTGGGACGATTCAAGCGCTTCGTCCTGCGCAGCCTGGTCGTGTCGATCGTCCCGCTGCTCATCTACGGCGCGGTCGGATGGAATTCGCAGCAGCGCCTGTACGGCCCCGTGCGGATGTTCCGCTCCCTCTTCGACGCCAACGTCGACAGCTCCACCCGTTGGCGGGACTTCGAGAACTACGACCTCGTCGTCACCTTCTCGAAGAGCCCTCTGCTCGGCTCCGGCTTCGGACATCCGTTCATCGAGGAGCTCAAGCTGCCCGACATCACCAAGGACTACGAGCTCGAGCCTTACATCCCGCACAACAGCGTGCTCGGGCTGTGGGCGTTCGGAGGCCTGGTCGGATTCGCGTTGCTCTGGGCGATCTACCCGGTGGGAATGTTCTTCACCGTCCGCGCCTACCGGAGCTCGCGCACGCGGATCGAGCGGATCACCGCGCTGGGGGCCGCCGCCGTGCAGATCTGCTACGTGATGCAGGGCTACGGCGATCTCGGCTTCGGGACCTGGGGGCCGGTCTTCACTGTGGCGACCGCCTACGCGCTGGTGGGGAAGATCTGCGTCGCCAACGGCGCGTGGCCGGCCCGGTTCTCGCGTGCCCGGGTCGTCGATCCGCCGCGGGTTCAAGACCCTGCTGGCATTCCGCCCCCAGCTACTCTCCCGTTCCCCCGAGCACGACCCGGAACGTACGAAGGATGAGCTCGAGGTCGAGGCGGAGGTTCCAGTCGTCCACGTACCTGAGGTCGAGCCGCATCCATTCATCGAAGGACATCCGGTACCGGTCCGGGCAGACCTGCCACAAGCAAGTGAGTCCCGGGAGCACGGCGAACCGGCGGTACTGCCACTGCTCGTACCTCAGTACCTCGCTGGGCAGCGATGGCCGCGGGCCGACGACGCTCATCTCGCCGCGGAGAATGTTCAGCAGCTGCGGCAGCTCGTCCAGCGAGTACCGCCGGATGAACCGGCCAATGGCGGTCACCCGTGGGTCGCGCCTCATCTTGAAGACGGGCCCGTTCGATTCATTGCAGATCTGGAGCTTGGGCCGCATCCGCTCAGCGTGGAGCACCATCGATCGGAACTTGAGCATGCGGAACGTCTGTCCGCGCAGGCCGACGCGCGGCTGCACGAAGAACACCGGCCCGCCGTCGCCCAGCTTGATGAGCGCCGCAACCAGCAACATCACCGGCGAGAGGAGGAGCAGCGCCAGCGCGGAGACCAGGACATCGAACGAACGCTTGACCGAGAGCCTGACGACCGCGGAGGGCTCCGGATCGGGATCGTCGAATTCCAGCTCAGGGAGATCGAGCGATCCGACGGCGACGGGCTCGCCAGCGGGGACCAACGCCAGCTCTCCGGTGGCGACCGGCTTTGCGAGGGCGATCGCGGCCGGCGCCGTAGTCACCTCCGCGAGATGTTGCCCGGCGGGACCGGTATTGGCGCTGTTCGCGACCGGGCCCTCGCCCGCCGCGGTTGCCAGCTCTTCGTACTGGCCCAGGACGCGCGGGCGTGGTTCCGGGGTGTCCGCGTCGAGCGAGCTGAGTTGAGTCCCCGCTGAGTTCATCGAGTCTCCTGCATGATGTCGACGGCGGCGCAGGTGTCCGGCACGCCGTCGGTGGGCTGACGTTCACTGCCGAGTGAGGTTCCGCTGTGGCGACGGCGGGCAACGCTGACTGTACTGGGGGGCATTGCGTCTTATCCTTTGCGTTTCCGACGAGATGACCAGATGCAGCCTGTCGCAACAGCAACGCGCGTGCCAGAGATCGCAGCCAAAAAATTCGCGTCCAATTGAACCTTTCCGCTGGTTGGCCGGCCAGCAGGGCGGCATGTGCGGAGGAGACGGTAAGAAACTCCAAGTTTCCGCCGGGGCGGACCCGACTTCTTACCGCTCTAGGAGTGACGGGTTTTGCGCAAAACGCGCGGGTCTGGGTGGACGCCCGTCTCGTCCGGAGGCCGCGCAAGACAGAGCTCCTTAGGAGGTCACCTTGAGGTTGA
>MNFJ01000105.1 GCA_001918155.1 Deltaproteobacteria bacterium 13_1_40CM_4_68_19 | reverse complement strand
CGGCGCAGGCGCCCCGTTGCGCCGTCCCTTCCCGCCAGGCGCTGTCCGGTCTCGTGGAGGATCTGCCCGATCCGGCGCATCGCCTGCGTTTGCGAGACCAGGTCGTAGTCGACCACGAACGCACGCCAGGTCTGCTGCAGGCTGTCCCAGAGGAGCACCATCCGGGCCCCGATCCCCTCCTGCCGGCTCCCGCGCGCGGAGGCGGGCGTGGGGTCGAAAGGGACGTATCCTGCATCGGGAAAGTACACTTCCACCCAGCTGTGCGCGTCGCCCGCCCGCACCGCGTAGTACCCTGCGTCGGTGCGGCGTCCGCCGAAATAGCCGGTGACGTTGCGGGCGGGAATGCCCAGCGAGCGCAGCATCAGCACCATCGCGCTGGAGAAGAGCTCGCAGTGACCAGCTCGACGCGCGAAGAGAAAATCGGCGATGGGATCCGCTACGTCGCCCGGAAGCTCGCGGCTGTACCGCAGCGCGGTCGCCAGCCAGCGCTCGATGGCAGCGGCCGCATCGGCCGGATCCTTGCCGCCGCCGAGCCGCTTCGCGAGCGCGTGCACGCGGGCGTCGAGCGAGGCCGGCACCGCCAGGTCGGCTTCGACCCACGACGGATAGCGCTGGCCGCGCCCGCGCAGCCCGCCGGGGGCCGGCTCGTCCAGGTCCGCGGCGACGGTATAGCGGACGTCACCGCCGTCGACCGGCTGATAGAAGAGATCGCCCTCGACGTTCCGGTACAGCTGCCGCGGCGACCCGGGCCGGCGGAAATCGACGCCGAGCGGCCATCCCTCGGGAGTGAAGACGACACCGTCGGTGAACTGGCCGACCACCTCGATGTCCGCCGAGAGCACGGACGGAACGCCTCCGCCGCGCGGCCGCCGCGGCAAGCGCATGACGGGGATGAGGCCGCCGTCCGGCGACCGCCATCCGTGTCCCGTCCACTGCGAGAGAGATCGCGCGCGCCAGTGCATCGCCAGGTCGCGCGGTTCTCCGCGCGGCGGGGGATTGAGCCGCACGCGCAGCGCCACTCGCGGGTCGTCGGCGATGGTGCCGCGGCGGGAAAGGTCGACGCGGTCGCCGAGACCAGCGACCGGGGCGGGCCGTGAAGCGCGCCGCAGCCCGCCGATGGTGACTCGCGGGAAGGTGAAGAACACCAACGCCGCTCCGGCGATTCCGAACAGCGAGAGAGCCGCGAGGCCGCTCAGCAGCGCCGGAGTCGCGACCCGACGCGAGTTGAGCAACGCCGCCGACCCCGCCGGGCCGCGGCCCTCCTCGATGGCGGAGCGCAGGTGCGTGAGCGCGAGCGCCCAGGTGCCGCTCACCGCGAAGCCGAGGAAGGCGAGCCCGAACGTCAGCTCGGCGGAGAGGGCCGCTCCCGCGCAGAGGAGCAGCAGCGCAAGCAGCAAGAGAAGGAGCTCGTCGCGCCCGGTCCGCCGGTGCCAGAGCCGGTGGATGCAGAGCAGCTCCGCGAACAGCGCGGCGGCGAGGATGATGTCGATGTGCCCGGCGAGGACCTGCACGCCGAACACCAGCAGCGCGCCTGCGAGCAGCGCCGTCCATGCCCATTGCACCCGGCCGTGAAAACGCCGCCCGGCGACTGCCGATCCGGCGACGGCCAGCGGAAAGAGCGCGGTCATCGCCGGCCCCATCTCGCCGGAGACCGCACAGGCGAGGAAAGCGAACGCCGAGGTCAGCGTCCCCGCCCAGCGCTGCGCCTGCAGCAGCGTCGGTCCGCGCGGGGCCCGCGGCATCACTCGCGCACCTGCAGCACCGACCCCTCGCCGTCCGGTTCGGGCGCGGCGAGGCCATCTCCACCCTCCTCCAGCAGCGCCAGCAACCTGAGCGCCGCATGCCGGTGCGCTTCGCCGCTGCCGGCCGGGAGGAACGCGCCGGCGAGCGCCAGCGAAACCTCGGCCCCTCCGTCCAGCTCCCGCGACACCAGCGCGGCGGCATGCTCGACCGCGCGCTCCAGCACCTCGCCGCGCAAGGGCCGCTGATCGAGCACGACGCAGACCCGCTTGCGCCGCTCCTGCTCGCGGTCCATGCCGATCAGCCGGCCCGCGCGCGCGCTGGACCTCCAGTGGATGCTGCGTGCGTCCTCGCCCGGCCGGTGGTCGCGCAGCGAATGGACCTCGAGCCCGAGGCCGATGCGGTCCTCCGGCCGTTCGCCGTCGCGCGCCAGCGTCCGCGCGGTCGAGGGCGGAGGCGGCACCTGACGGGGAAACACCACCAGCTCCGCCGGCGCGTCCATCGGGCGCGATTTCTCGAACAGGCCGAACGGCGCCCGGGTCGCCACTTCGATCTGCTCGAACCGGTGCAGTCCCCTCCGCTGCGGCACGAATCGGTACGCCGCCTCCGCGCTCTGCCCGGCGGGCAACAGGACGAGGAATCCGTGGCCTGGCACGTCGCCGCCCCGTTCCCGGATCTCCAGCGAGAACGACGGAGCGCGCCGCTTGCCGTTTCGCGCCTGCAGGCCGATCAACGCCTGCTGCCCGGCGGTAGCGACGGACGGGAGCCGCCGCTCCACCCGCACTCCCCGCAGGCTCTGCTCGGAGAGAATGCCGGAGACGATGATCGAGGCGAGGAGGAGCCCGAGCACGAGGAAGAGGAGGTTGTTCCCGGTGTTCGTCGCTGCGAGCCCGATGCCGATCGTCAGCCCCGTGTACCAGCGCCCCATCCGGGTGAAAGCGAGCCTGCGCCTCCAGGCCGGGGTCACTCGGGCACCGGCACCTGCTCGACCAGGTCGCGCACCACCCGCTCCGCCGCGAGCCGCTCGAGCTCGCCTCCGCCCGGTCCCCGACCCGCGAGAGCGATCCGGTGCGCGAGCACGGGGACGCACAGCTCCTTCACGTCGTCCGGCTCGACGTATCCGCGGCCGCGCAAGAGCGCGCGGGCACGAGCGACGGCGAGCAGCGCGATGGCCCCGCGGGGCGAAGCTCCGAGGGAAACGAGCGGCGTGCGGCGCGTCGCCGCGACGATCGCCAGCACGTAATCGGCGATCTCCGGCGCGACGGTCACCGGCGCGACGGCCGCCTGGAGCCTGCGCACCTCCTGCGCCGATGCCACCGGATGCAGGTGCATCAGCTCGAGCTGCGTTCCGCCGCCGAGCAGCAGCTCCCGCTCCACTTCCGCCGGCGGATATCCCACCGAGAGCCGCAGCAGGAACCGGTCGAGCTGTGACTCCGGAAGTGGATAGGTCCCGGCGTGCTCGTGCGGGTTCTGCGTCGCGAGCACCATGAAGGGAGCCGGCAAGGGACGCCCGGCGCCATCGACCGAAACCTGTCCCTCGGCCATCGCTTCCAGGAGACAACTCTGTGTGCGCGGCGTCGTGCGATTGATCTCGTCGGCGAGGACGAGATTCGCGAACAGCGGGCCCGGCTTGAACACGAAACTGTTGCGCGCCTGATCGTAGACGGACACGCCGGTGATGTCGCCCGGCAAGAGATCGCTGGTGAACTGGATGCGCGCGAAGGAGAGGTCCAACGACCGGGCCAGCGCCTGCGCGAGCGTGGTCTTGCCCACGCCGGGGACGTCTTCGAGCAGCAGGTGCCCCCCGGCCGCGAGCGCCGCGAGCGCGAGCTCGACGATCTCCCGCTTCCCTTTCAGGGCGCGCCCGATGTTCGCTTCCAGCGCCGAGACGATGCGCCGCGCTTCCTGCGGCGTGAGCGGGGATCCGAGCGGAGTGATCCTGGCGGGAGCGGCGCCGTCGTCTGGCGTCATCCGCAGCAGATTAACCCATGGGGCCGGACCGCGCCTTGTGCCAGACTGCGCACCCTTCCATGCTTCCGCCCACAGTCACCGTGACGCAGAAGGGAGCGAAGCGGGCCCGCGCCGGACATCCGTGGATCTTTCGCGCCGACGTCGCCCGCGCTCCGGACGGACTCGTCTCCGGAGCTGAAGTGCGCCTCGCCGACGCTCGCGGCAACTTCATCGGCCGAGGTTTCTGGGCGGTGAAAAGCCCGATCGCCCTGCGGGTGCTCTCGCGGCAGGACAGCGCGCTGGATGAGGAGCTGCTCGCAGCGCGCCTGCGCAGCGCATACGAGCGGCGCCGAGCCATGTTCCCGGGCGGCGACGCGTTCCGCCTCGTGCACGGCGAGGCGGACCTGCTCCCGGGGTACTTCGCGGACCTCTACGACGGAGTGGCTGCCGTCCAGCATCTCGCCGAGTGGGCCGAGGCGCGCCGCGAGCAGCTCGCGCGCCTCCTCGTCGAGCTGACGGGAGCGCGCGCCGTCGTGGCCCGCGACGACGGCTCCGCCCGTGACTTCGAGCAGCTCCCGCGGCGGGCGGAGCCCCTCTTCGGCAACGAATTTCGTGCCCGGTACCACGAGGGAGACGTCGCTCTCGAGGTCGATCTCCTCGTCGATCACAAGACCGGCGGCTACCTGGACCAGGCGGAAAACCACCTGCGCGCCGGCGAGCTGGCGCGCGGCGAGGCCCTGGACGCATTCTGCTATCACGGCGGCTTCGCGCTGCAGCTCGCGCGCAAGGCGAAGCAGGTGCTCGCCATCGATCAGGACGCAACGGCGGTCCAACGCACGCGCGAGAACGCCGCCCGCAACGCGCTAGGAAACGTGGTGACGCGCGCGCAGAACGCCATCGAGGCGCTGCGCGCGTTCGACGCCGAAGGGCGAAAGTTCGACACCATCGTTCTCGATCCGCCGGCGTTCGCGAAGCGGAAGGAAGGCGTCGAGGGAGCGCTCCGGGCCTACCGCGAGATCAACTATCGCGCACTGCGCAACCTCAAACCCGGCGGTCTGCTCGTGACCTGTTCCTGCTCGGGTCGGGTGACGAACGAGCTGTTCGGCGAAGTCGTCGCCTGGGCGTCGCAGGAGGCCAAGCGGCCGCTGCAGCTGCTGGAGCGCCGTGGAGCTTCACGGGATCACCCGCCACTGATCGGTGTCCCGGAGACCGAATATCTCAAGGCTTGGTTCCTGCTCGCGCCGTAGTGAATCAGATTTCATGGCCCGTCCACGGCCGCGCTAACCGACTTTCGCGTCCGCGCCGTCCGGCGGCTGCGAAATCGGCTGCTTCTGCTTGGTAGCCGCTTCGCGGATCTGCTCGAAGATCCGCTTGGGCGGGGTCCAGCCCCACTCCTGCTCCACCAGCGAGATCTTCTCCACCTCGGACCGGATGCGCATCCACTCCTGCTCTTCGATGGCGCAGAACGCCGAGACCCCCTGCGGATCGAGCTGGGTCCCGGCCACCCGCTGCATCTCGATCACCGCGGCTTCATGCGGCTGCGCCTTGCGATACGGCCGATCGCTGGTGATCGCGTCGTACGTGTCCGCTACGGCGAAGAGCCGCGCGCCGAGGACGATCTGATCGCCTTTCAGCCCCGACGGGTAACCCCGGCCGTCATACCGCTCCTGATGCTGCAGGACGATCACGCTGGCGTCGCGCAGGAACTCGATGCGCTGCAGGAGCGCCCATCCCAGCCGCGGGTGCTCGCGCATCTCGTGCCACTCTTCCTGATCCAGCGGGCCGGGCTTGAGCAGCACCGCATCGCGCACGCCGATCTTGCCGATGTCGTGCAGCAGGGCCCCCATCTCGATGGTGCGCAGCTCATACGCGTCCCGGATGCCCATCTGCTCCGCGATCCGGCGAGTGAACCGGGAGACGCGCCGCGAGTGCCATTGCGTCTCCGTGTCCCGGTAGTCGAGCACCGCGACCATTCCGTCGAGCAGGTTGGTGGTGCGTTCATCCACCAGGCGCTCGAGCCCCTTGTTCAGCGCGGCCAGCTCCGCGTTCTGCGACTGCACGATCGCGGTCAGCTGCCGGTTCTTCTCCCGCAGCGCATAGGTATCGAACGCCTGGCGCACCGTCCCGAGCAGCTCGACGCGGTTCCAGGGCTTGGCGAGGATGCGGAAGATCTCGCCGTTGTTCACCGCGTCGACGGCGGCGCTGAAGTCGTGCGCGGCGGTGAGCAGGATCCGGATGGTCTCGGGCTGCAGCGCCTTGGCCTGCGCGAGGAACTCCGCGCCGGTCATGCCCGGCATCATGTAGTCGGCCGAGAGCACCTGGAACGGCTTCTCGCGTAGCCTGTCGAGAGCTTCCGCCGGATCGGCGCAGGCGATGACCTCGTACCCCGCGGCCTCGAAGGTGCGCTGCAACGCGTGCAGGATGGGCGCCTCGTCGTCGACCACGAGGAGGCGTTCGATCTCTGGCATCTCGCTCCCGCTACGTCCCTGCGACAGCCTACCAGCCCCCGATGGTGTCATTCTCGTATCGCCTGCGACGGCGGGGCAGTGCAAGATGCGCACATGTCACACATCCCCCTCCTGGTGGACGCGAAATGGGTCCAGGTGCACCCCGATGCCCGGATCGTGGACCTCCGCTGGACCGCAAAAGGGCCTCCCTCCCGCCAGAAGTACGAGGAGGGCCACATCCCCGGCGCCGTCTTCGTCGACCTCGACCGGGACCTCTCGGGCAGCGGCGGCCCGGGCCGGCATCCATTCCCCTCGGAAGAGCAGCTCGCCCGGGTGCTCTCCCGGCTTGGGGTCGCCGCTGACACGCACGTGGTGGCCTACGACGAGGGAAGCTCGTCGGTCGCGGCGAGGCTCTGGTTCATGCTCCGCGCCTTCGGCCACGAGAAGGTCTCGGTGCTCGACGGCGGTCTCCGCGCCTGGTCAGAGGCGGGGCTGCCGCTGACGGGCGAAGAGCCGCGGATTGCGCCCGCTCCGCTGCGGAAGCTGACGTTGGACCACTCCCGTCTGGCGGACGTCGCCGACGTGCAGGCGCGCAGATCGACCGTCCTCGACGCGCGCGCTCCGGAGCGCTATCGCGGCGAAGTGGAGCCGATCGACCGGAAAGCCGGACACATTCCAGGCGCCCTGAACGCCCCGTTTTCCGCGAACCTGACTCCCGCGCAGCGATTCCGGCCGCCGGAAGAGCTGCGGCAGCTCTACTCCCGGTACGGCGGCGACGTCATCGTCTCCTGCGGCAGCGGCGTCACCGCCTGCCACGACGCGCTGGCGATCGAGCTCGCCGGACTGCCCCCCGCCCGCCTGTATGTCGGATCGTTCAGCGGCTGGATCGAGGACCCCGCTCGTCCCATTGCAACCGGGCCCGAGCCGGGATAGCAGAGCGCGCCATGATTCTCGCCATCGCCCTGCTGCTGGCCGCATCTCCCGCGGAGCGCGCCGCCGCGACCCGGATCACGGGCGCCGGGATCTCGGGCCACCTCCGCTTCCTCAGCGATGACCAGCTCGAGGGCAGAAAACCCGGACAACCCGGCGACGAGATGGCCATCAAGTATCTCGCCTCGCAGCTCGAGGCGATGGGGTACCAGCCCGCCGGCGACAACGGCACTTTCTTACAACCGGTGCCGCTGATCGAGCTGGGCGCGGACGTTCCGCGGGGCGTCGCGTTCACGTCGCAAGGCAACCAGCTGGTGCTGCACGCCGGAAACGGAATGGAGGCGGACCTGGTGCTCGGTCCGTCGGCGCACAAGGACCGTGAATCGGTGAAGGATGCCGGGCTCGTATTCGCAGGCTACGGCATCACGGCCCCCGAGTACGGCTGGGACGACTACAAGGACGCCGACGTCCGCGGCAAGGTGGTCGTGCTGATGAACTTCAACCCGCCTTTCCAGGGACCCGGGGTCCGGCTCTGGTATGGCCGATGGGACTACAAGTACGAGAACGCCGCAAGACACGGAGCGGCGGGCGCGCTGATCATCCACACCACGGAGAGCGCGGGGTACCCCTGGCAGGTGGTGGTCACTTCCTGGAGCACGCCGCACCAGGACCTGCCTCCCGCGCCCGACGACAAGTTCATGGAGTTCCGCGGCTGGATCACCGAATCAGCGGCGATCCGGCTGATGCAGCTGACCGGAAAGGATCTCGACGAGCTCCGCAGGTCGGCCGGGAGCAAGGACTTCCGCGCCGTGCCGCTCGGCTCCACAACCTCGCTGGACCTGCCGGTCCATCTCCAGACCATCCGCAGCGCCAACGTGATCGGGATGCTGCCCGGGACCGACCCGGCACTGCGCCGGGAGGCGGTGCTCTACACCGCCCACCACGATCACCTCGGTCGCGTGCAGCCGATCCCGCCCGCCACTGACGGCATCTACAACGGCGCGCTCGACAACGCGTCGGGCTGCGCCACCGTGCTCGCCATCGCGCAGGCGGCGACGTTCGCGCCGCCGAAACGATCGATCATCGTCGCGTTCGTCACCGCGGAGGAGCAGGGCCTTCTCGGGTCGAAATGGCTCGCGCAGCACCCTCCCATTCCCGCCAACCGGATCGCCGCTGACATCAACCTCGACACCGTCAACCGCTGGGGCCGCACCACGGACCTCGGCGTGATGGGGCTGGGCAAATCGACCGCCGACGACGTCGTCCGCAAAGTGGCCGCGGAGCAAGGACGGACGGTGCATGGCGATCCGCAACCCGACCGCGGGTCGTTCTACAGATCGGACATGTTCTCCATGGCCCACGTCGGTGTCCCTCCGGTGGCCGTCAAGGGTGGCCCGGACTACGTCGGCCGGCCGAAAGGTTGGGGCGAGGAGCAGGGGCTCGATTACGAGCAGCACCATTATCACCAGCCCTCCGACGAGTACCACGGGGATTGGGACTTCTCGGGCGCCGTGCAGGACGCGCAGCTGCAGCTGCTGGTGGGTTTGCGCCTCGCCAACGCGCCTGCCCTGCCCACCTGGACGCCCGGCGACGAGTTCGAGGCGGCGCGCAAGTCTGCGTCGCGCCGTTGACCGAGCTGCTTCAAGGCTCTTGAGGCGCGTTCCCCGGTACGTCGGCTTCGATGAAGACGCGCAGCAGGTCCTGATCGAGCTCTCCTCGCTTCGCTTCGTCGAGGAGGATGTCGTACGCCTTCTCCTTCGGCACCGCGCGCTTGTAGGGGCGGTCGCTCGCGGTCAGCGCGTCGTAGATGTCGCTGATGGTCATCATGCGCGTGGGCAGCGCGATCTCCGATTCCTTCAGCGAGCGCGGGTAGCCCTTGCCCGTGAGCTTCTCGTGATGGCCGTAGGCGATGTCCGGCACCCGCTTCAGCGTGCGCGTCCAGGGGATCTGCGTGAGGAAGCGGTAGGTGTGCGTGACGTGCGATTCGATCTCGCGGCGCTCGCCCTCGGTGAGCGAGCCCTTGCGGATCGACAGTTTGACCACCTCGTTCTCCGAGAGGAACGGGCGCTTCTCCCCGGAGAACGGCCCGAGGAAGGTAGCGCGGGCGATGTCGTGCAGCCGATCGAAGGTGCCCTCGGGCAGCACGGTGGGCCGGTTGCAGGAGACGACGAACTCGAACATCCCGGACAGCTCCCGCCTCCGCTCCGCCAGCCGGGCGTCGACCTGCGCCAACCGATGGCGCGCCTCGTCGGCGGGCGTCCGGAGGAGGATCTGGACCTTCTCGCGCTCCGCCTGCAGCTCCTCCTGCACGTAGATGGTCTCGAACCGGCCCCGCAGGTTCTCGAGCTCGAGCGGCTCGAGCTTGTTCGCCTTCACCAGGACGTTTTCGCGGACACCGACCTTGCCGAAATCGTGCAGCATCGCCGCATAGCGCAGCTCCTGACGCTCCTGCGAGGTGAGCGACGAGCCTTTCCAGCGACCCGCGGTCTTTCCGGCGCGCGGCAGCATGTCGCCGAGACCGACCGAGAGCCGCGCCACTCGACCCGAGTGACCCGCGGTGGTCGGATCCCGCGCCTCGATCGCCACCACGCTGGCGCGCACGAACCCTTCGAACAGCTGCTCGATCTCGTGGTGCAGCAGCGCGTTGTTGACCGCCGCCGCCGCCTGCCCGCCGAGCGCGGAGAGCAGCTCCTCGTCCTCGTCGGTGAAGGCCCTGCCGTCGAGCTTGTTCAGCGCCTGCAGGACGCCGACGACCTCGCCCTCCACCGAGCGCATCGGCACGCAGAGGATGGTCCGCGTCTTGTATCCCGTCTGCTTGTCGACGTTCTGGTTGAAGCGGGGGTCCTTGTACGCGTCGGGAATGTTGATCGCCGCATTGGTGGTCGCCACCGCGCCCGCGATCCCGCGATTCATCGGGATGCGGATCTCCTTCGTACCGATGCCCTGCGCCACCTTGGTCCACAGCTCGCCGCGGTCGCGATCGACCAGGAACAGCGAGCAGCGGTCGGCTTCGACCACCCGCGCCGCGGCGTGGACGATCAGCGTCAGCAGCCGATCGAGATCGCGCTCGGCGACGAGCGCTTTCGCGACGTCGAGGATGCCTCCGAGCTTCTCGACGCGCTGCTGAAGCCGGTTCACCGTGCGAGCATAGCATCCGCTCGCCTGGCGGGGGAATGCTTCGATCAGTCGATGGTGAGGAGCCGGCGGGCCTCGTCCCACCTCTCCGGTTCCACGTAGAGCCGCGCCAGGGTCGCCGCTTCCGCGTACCTCTCGTAGAGCGGCGTGTACTCGCCGATGGGCAGCTCGCCGCGCGGCGACTTCACCCAGAGCGTCGCTTCCTTCCCGTAGTGCGAGAGCACGCCGCGGCTGACGGTGACGAAGCCGTCGACTCCCGCCGCCTCCAGCTCGTCCTCCATGCGCCTCAGCGCTCGCGCGTCCTCGCCTGGCGCGTTTTCCATCAGCACCCGGTATCCCTGGCGGCGCACGATCCGTCTCGCCCAGGGGTTCTGCGATGCGCGCAGGGCCGAGAGGAGCGCGATGTCGTCGTGGAGCAGGTACTCGTCCGGATCCGCCGGCAGCGAGTACTCACCGCTCTCGCACCAGCGCTGCAGGAGCACTTCGTAGCCGACGGAGGTGGAGTGGAAGTAGACGGAGAGGAACATGTGATAGCGGGAGAGCAGGAAATCCTCGAACGCGAACACGGCGCGGTGCAGGAGCGCGAGGTAGACCCGCCCGTCGCGCTCGACGGCCGCGAGGTTCTGCACGATCCAGTCGGCGTCGAACTTCCCGTAGTTCACGCCAGTGAAGAAGGAATCGCGCTGCAAGTAATCCATCCGGTCCGCGTCGAGCTCGCCGGACACCACCTGGCGCAGGATGGGCAGCAGATCGCGCCCGCGGCTGCGATACGGGTAGGGGCCGGGAGAGGGCCGGCCGCAGATCAGCCCGGCGATGTGCTCGGGCTCGATCCCGCGAGAGGAGAAGCGGCGGCGGATCTCGGCGGAGAGGGCCGAGTCGAGCAGGAGCTTCAACGTGTAGTCCTCGTGCCCGGCCCGGCGTTCGCCGGGCTCCCGCGCCCAGTCCGGCACCCGCAGCTCGGCGATGTGCGGCATGATCGCCTCCGTGGCGTGCGAGAGCGGCGCGTGGCCGAGATCGTGGAACAGCACCGCCAGGCGCAGGGTCTGGCGCAGGCGCGCGCGATCGTCCAGCTCCAGCTCGAGCTGCGGCGCGAATGCGTCGAAGACCTTGGTGGCCATCGCCATCGCTCCGAGCCCGTGCGCATAGCGGGTGTGCGTCGCTCCCGGGAACGCGAGGTCCGCGAAGCCGAGCTGCTTCACGTTGCGCAGCCGCTGGTACTGGGGGCTGTCGACCAGCGCGCGCTCGTCAGCGGTGAGCTCGATGGCGCCGTGGATGGGATCGCGGATGTGCATTCAGAAGGGCATTCCCCAGGAGACTGCGAGCGGCGAGTTCTTCGGGTCGGCCACGAACCCGGCCGCCTCGATGAGGAGATCGTACCAGAAGTGGATCGCGACGGAAGGCGCGAGGCTATACCGGTTCCAGCGGTAGGCGAGCCCCAGGTAGGCGCCGAGCAGCGTGATGAAGGGAACGCCGGCTGCGAGATAGGCGAGGCGCTGGCTGCGGTCGATGAAGAGGATGTTCGAACCGTGGACCGCACCGAAGAGCAGCGAGGCGTACGCCCAGCCGCGGGTCTCGTCCAGCGAGCGCGCCCAGCTCGACTGCAGCACTCCCCGGAATGCCATCTCTTCGGCGAGGGCAACGTGCTCGAACAAGCCCGCTCCGATGGCGCCGGCCAGCAGATACCCCGGCGCCGTGTTCATCTCCCGACCGAAGATGACCGGCCGCTTGCCTGCGTTGTGCGTGTCGATGCCGCGATCGACCACGGCGGACACCAGGATGCCGGCGGCGAGCGAGCCGGCGACTCCCGCCCAGACGGTCGGCCGGGACAGCACCTGGCCGGAGAAGGGCGCCAGCGCGAGCTCGCCGAGCGATTCCTGCGGAACGTACCGCAGGCGTGAGGAGCGCTGGTTTTCCAGGGCGACGTCCATCACCGACAGCGTGAGGAGGTCGCCGAGCGCGATCAACGGCACGCCGGCAGCAGACGTCTCGAGACCGTTCGTCACTCCTCCGGTCGCCGCGGCGCCGAGCTCCGCAACCGCGAGCGATGCGAGGGCCACTCCCTCGGACGTACGCCCGCGGCACATCTGCATGAGGCCGGGCAGCAGCAGGAGCCCGGCGCGGGCCGGGCACGATGCCGCGCGCTCGCTCGACTCCAGCTCGCGCTCCGTCGGCCGCGAATCGCGCTCCAGACGCGCCTCTTGCATGACCGGTGCGCAGGCGAGACTGTACAGCCAAAACCAGAGGTGCAAACCCTTTCGGGCCTCGTCGTCCGGCAGACCCTGGTAGCGGTCGCGCGGATACGTTCCGAACACCAGGTCCCAGAGCGGGGTGGTGATCCCGTAGCGGCGGTCGGGAGTCTGGAAGTGGTGGACCAGATGGTACCTGCGGAGCCATTTCCCCGCGGCCGTCGTCGGTGCGGCGTGGTGCAGATAGTAGTGCGTGAGATCGTACCAGACGTATCCGGCGACCATCCCGGCGAACCAGGCGTACTCGAGCCCGTCCATCCAGCGGAACGCCACCCAGACGGCGATGGCGAGCACCGCGGTGACCGTGGGAGGCATCACCAACCGATCGCGATCCCAGGGATAGTCGTGGTGGATGCCGTGGATCAGGAAGGATGCGTCCCGCTGCAGCTCGGAGCGCGCGTCCGGCTGGAAGTGGAAGACCCAGCGGTGCAGCAGATATTCGAGCAACGTCCAGGAGAACACGCCCGCGGCCGCCAGGCCGGCGACTGCCAGGGGGCCCATCTGGTACGAACCTCGGTAGAGCATGTACAGCGAGATCGGCACCCAGATCGCAATCACGTGCCAGGGACGCACGCGAGAGAGATACTTCTCCACCCAGGGGACGGTGAACATCAGCGGACTGCCGCGGCGGGGCCGGTCGAGCTTCGGGTGCGGCGCGAGATAGAACATCGGTCCCCGGTCTAAGGGATCATCCCGATTCGCGCAAGGGAGAGCTGCGAGTGAACCGAGCCGTCATCGTCAAGCCCGCCGCCTCCGTGATCCTGGTCCGCGAAGACGGCCGCGTGCTCTGGGTGCGTCGCGGCGACGAGCTCAGGTTCGCGGGGGGTTTCTACGCGTTTCCGGGCGGCCGCGTAGACGTGCAAGACTCCGGGGTGCCGCTGGACGGCGGCGAGGCGCTCGGCGCCGCGGAAGCGCCGTGCGTCGTCGCCGCGGCCCGCGAGCTGTTCGAGGAGACCGGGGTGCTCGCGGTGCCGGGCGCCGCCGCCGTTCCCGCCGCGGAGCGCAAGCGGATGCGCACGGCGCTGCTGCGTCGGCCCGAGCCGGGCGAGAAGGCAGCCTCGTTCGGCGACTTCCTGGCCGGCCATCGCCTGCGCGTCGATGCGCGCTGGTACGCGCCCGCCGGCCGCTGGGTGACGCCGCCGGCGATGCCGATCCGCTTCGACGCGCGGTTCTACATGGTCGACTTGCCACCGGGCGAAGTGGCCGAGATCTGGCCGGGCGAGCTTGCCGACGGCGAGTGGATCGATCCCGCCGCGGCGCTGCGCCGCTGGGAGGCGGGCTCCGCGCTCCTGCATCCGCCGGCGTGGCACACGCTCAAGGCGCTCGCGTGGGCAACGGGGCATCCGCGCGACGCGCTCCCCCTCTTGACCGCTCCCGAGAAGGCGCCCTGGAAGCTGCCGATCCGCGAGCACGTCGTGGAGCGGATCGAGTTCCAGCGCGGGCTGATCATGGTGCCGCTCCGGACGCCCACGCTGCCGCCGGCGACGCACACCAATTGCCTGCTCCTCGGCGACGACGAGCTGTGGGTGGTGGACCCTGGATCGCCCTGGCCGGAGGAGCAGGCGATCCTGCGCCAGACGCTCGACAAGCTCGCGGAAGAAGGGCGCAGGGCAGTCGGCGTGCTGCTCACGCACCACCACCACGACCATACCGGCGGCGCCCGCGTTCTCGGGCTGCCGATCGCGGCCACCCGCGAGACGGCCGCGATGCTCGACTTCGGCGTCGATCGCATCGCGGAGGACGGCGCGCGGTTCGACGTCGGGCCGCGCGGATGGCGCGCGCTGCACCTGCCCGGGCACACCCGCGGCCATCTCTGCCTGCGCGAGGAGGGCAGCGGCGCGATCGTGGCCGGCGACCTGGTCGCGGGAGTGGGGACGGTCGTCATCGACCCGCCCGAAGGGGACATGAAGGACTATCTCGCCTCCCTCGATCGCCTGCTGGAGACGAAGCCGGGCTGCATCTATCCGGCCCACGGCCCGGTCGTGCCCGGCGGCGTCGCGAAGCTCGAGGAGTATCGCGAGCACCGGCTGAAGCGCGAAGAGCTGGTGGTCGGTTCGTTGAAGAAGGCCGCAGCTCCGGCGACGCCCGCCGAGCTGGTTCCCGCGGCATACCCCGACGTGAAGCCGGACCTGTATCCGCTCGCGGAACGAAGTCTGCTCGCTCATCTGGAAAAGCTGGTGCGCGAAAAGCGCGCGTCCGAGAACGGGGGACGCTACAGCATCCGTTAGAACGGAGTCACAGGCCCGGCAGGGCAAGCTGGTGCTGCTCGCGGATCGCCAACGCCTCGATCCCGGGCGCTCGAACCGCTTGCGCCAGATCCTCCGCGTGCCCGCCGATGGTGAGCACACGCCTTGCTCCTGTCGCCCTGATGTAGCCGAGGAGCTCGTCGTATCCGGCGTGATCGGCGAGCGGCAGCGCCTCGTCCGCCCCGGCGATTCCGTCGACGGCCCGGCCGGAGAGCACGCAGATCCGGTAGGCGCGCAGCTTCAACCGCGCCAGGCGGACGGTGGGCGGAACGACCACCACGTCTCCCTCGTCATCGAGGCGCACGAATCCCTTCAGCTCACACCCCTGCGCGGTGTAGACCTCGCAGGCGCGAAAGGCGGTAGGGTGCAGCCGCAGCGTCCGGCGGCCTCCGAGGTGCCGCACGACCTCCTGCGCCTCCCCGAGCGCGGCTCCGACGATCACCGGCGTCTTCCCGTCGCGCAGCGCGCGCTCGACGAAGTCCTGCAGGCGCTCGAGCAGCAGCGCCCTGGGTGGAAAGACGTAACGAGGGTGCCCGTACACGGCGCGGATGGCCAGCGTCGTGCAGGTGAGCTGCTCCAGCGTTTCCGCCGTGAGCGAGGCGCGCGCTCCCGCGCCGCCGATGTCTCCGGCGTACACCAGGTCGAGGCCTTGGGCCTCGCAACGGACCTGCGCGCTGCCGAGCACGTGCCCGGCGGGATGGAGGGTGAGGCGCAGCGAGCCGAGCGCGAACGTCTGGCCGTACACTGCCGGAAGCGTGGCCGTCCTGCGAAGCGCACGCGGCAAAGCTGCCTCGAGCAGCTTGCTGGTTGGACCGGTGACCACCATCCGTTCCGGCAGGACCGGAGGCGCGCCCCGCGCGTGGGCGAGAAACCCGAGCGGCGGCCGTCCTCTCGGCTCGAGGTACAGGCCGTGCCCCCGAACGCGGAGCCCGTTGGCGGCGCGCTCCACTTCGGGTGGGTCGACCCCGTGCCTCACGCGCCCCTGCCAGCACGGCTCATGAAATGTGTTCTAGCCCGGCGCACGCGCCCGGGCCCGCAGCATCGCTCCGGCCTCGCCCACCGCGACGCCCACCACGATCAAGGCCCCGCCCGCCATCTCGTGGAGCGTGAGACGCTCGCCGATGAGCAGGGCCGCCCAGAGCGCGGCGAACACCGGCTCCAGTGCTGAGATCAGCGCGACGCGGACCGGGGGGAGGATCTTTTGCGCCCAGGTCTGGATCCCGAACGCCAGGAGCGTCGCGAACACCGCCAGATAGAGCACGGCCGCCCAGAGCCGCGGCGCCGCCGAGAAGTGCTGCACCTCGACGAAGGGGCCGACGAGCGCCGCGAGAGCGCCCGTGGTGGCGAGCTGCACGAGCACCAGCGGCAGGACCGGGTGCTTGGGCGCGACCCGGCCGAGCGCCACGATCTGGCCGGCGAAGACCACCGCGCAGGCGAGCGTGAGCCCATCGCCCAACGCGGTCGCCTGCGAGGCGTCGGACCAGGGGGCGGAAAGAGCGGTCATCCCGGTGAAGGCAAGAAGCACCCCGAGCAGCGCCGGCAACGTCGGGCGCTTCCGGAACAGGCCGAACTCGATCAGCGGCACCATGACCACGAGGGTGCCGGTGAGAAAGCCGCTCCGGGACGCCGTGGTCCGCTGCAGCCCTTCCGTCTGCAGCAGAAAGCCGATGCCGAGCAGACCGCCCGCGAACATGCCGTCGCGAAGCAGCTCGCCGCGGACGGCGCGCAGCTGTGCACGGCGGCCCGGACCCACCGCCATGAATCCGGCGAGCAGCGCGGAGGCTGCCATCATGCGGACGGCGACCAGCAGGAGAGCAGAGGCCTCCGCGGCTCCAAGCAGCGACCGGACGATGGCGAAGCTGCTCCCCCATACCGCCATGATCAGCGTGAGCGCGAGGTCAGCCAACGAAGAAGAACCCCAGGCCGAGAACGGCGTAGACCGCGAGCAGGAAGGCTCCTTCCAGCCAGTGCGTCTCGCCATCGAGCGCGATCAGGGCGAGGGCGATCACCGAGATTCCCAACGACACCACCTCGAATCGGGTGAACGCGAGGTCCATGGGCGCTCCCAGCATCGCCCCTGCGATCACCAGCAGCGGAGCCACCAGCAGCGCGATCTGCTTCGACGACTCCCAGGCGATCCCCAGCGCAACGTCCATGTCCCCCCGATTGGCGAAGAGCAGCGCGGTCGAGTGCTCGGCCGCGTTTCCCACGATGGCGACGATCACCACGCCGACGAACGTCTCCGGAAGCCCGAGCGCCGTGACCGTGCCCCCGAGCGCGCCGACCAGGACCTCGCTGGCGATGGCGGTCGCCGCCGCCGCCACCAGGAGCCGGCCGAGGTCGACCGCCACGGACCGTCGATGCGCGGCCGCGCGCGGGCGAGCCGCTGCCTTCTCCGCGGGCGTCGCCGCCAGGTCCTCCCGCGTCGACGATACATGCTCGCGGTGCGTGCGCAGCGAGAACCAGAGCGAGAGCGCGTACATCACGATCAGGACCGCGCAGATCTCCTCGGAGAGCAACGCCGGGTCGAAGCGCGGATTGGGTCCGAGGGAGAGCAGGGTAGGGACGACCATGGCGACGACCGCGAGGAAGAGCGTAGCGACGTTGGACGATGCCGCCAGGCGGTTGAAGCGCAGCCGGCTGAAGCGGATCCCGCCGGTCACGATGCTGCCGCCTCCGACGAGGAGCAGGTTGGCGAGAATCGATCCGGTGACGCTGCCTTTCACCAGCTCCACGTGGCCGTGCCGCAACGCCGCGATGCCGAGGATCAGCTCGGCCGCGTTGCCGAAGGTCGCGTTGAGGAGGCTGCCCGCCGCGGGTCCCATGCGCTCGGCGAGCTCTTCGGTCGCGTCGCCCATCGTTTTCGCCAGTGGAACCAAGGAGGCGCAAGCGACGAAGAAGACCAGGGCTTCGTTGTGGACGAACCTGTGCAGCAGCCACGCGGCGGGCAGGAGCAACCAGCCAGCGCGCCAGAGCCATCGCGAGATCACCCCGGCACATTACACGGCTTCGAAGTAGATGCGGCCTTGGCGTTCGCTGCGCGCAACCCGCCGCTGCGCCTCCAGCACTTCCAGGTTGCCCAGCACCTCCGAGAGCGTGAGGTAGAGTTGGTGCTCCCTCGCCTGCGGAAAGACCTTGGGCGCCAGCTCGGCGGGAGTGAGCGGACCGGCGAGGAGCAGCTCGAAGATACGCCGCAGCTCCCCGGTGGAGATGCCCAGCTCGTCGAGTCCGGCGTGGAGGGCGTCGCGGCCCTTCCTTCGTGCCGATGCCGGCGTCGAACAGCGCCACGCCGCCGTCCTTCTCCTCGATCCCTGTCCCTCGAGATCGAGCAGCGGATTCGGCGAAACGCGCTCGAGCAGGTGGTCATCGGAGAAGAGGACGCGCGCCTCCGGAGCCCACAGGCAGATCAGGCCCGGAGTGTGCCCGGGCAGGTGCAGGACCTCCGCCGAGAACCGCTTGAAGCGGAGGATGGTCCCGGCCGGCAGGGGCTCGACGTGCTCGAGGGGCCGCGCCATCCGCAGCGCGTCCTGCCAATGGATCCTCACGTGCTCGAGCAGGCGCGGCGGGGCGCCGAGCCGCGAGAGGTACGCGGCGTAGAGCTCCAGCCGGCGCGCCGTGCGGTCCCGCCCGGTGAGCTTGTCGTGATCGCGCAGGTGCGCGTAGACCGGAGCCCCCGACGCTTCCTGCGCGGCGCGGGCGCAGCCGTAGTGGTCGATGTGCCCGTGGCTGACGAAGATACGCCGCAGCTCCCCGGTGGAGATGCCCAGCTCGTCGAGTCCGGCGTGGAGGGCGTCGCGGCCTTCCTTCGTGCCGATGCCGGCGTCGAACAGCGCCACGCCGCCGTCCTTCTCCTCGATCACGTACACGTTCGCCGGACCGCCCGCTTCGGGGAACGGGACGGGCACCGGGATCCGGTGAACCCCGAGGCGGGTGAGGGCGCCCGTCACTTCAGCTTCTTCACCTCTTCGGTGAGCTCGGGCAGCGCCTTGAAGAGATCGGCGACCAGGCCGTAGTCGGCGACCTGGAAGATCGGCGCCTCGGCATCCTTGTTGATGGCGACGATGGTCTTGCTCCCCTTCATGCCCGCGAGGTGCTGGATCGCGCCCGAGATGCCGGCGGCGATGTACAGCTTGGGAGCGACGACCTTGCCGGTCTGTCCGACTTGCAGGTCGTTGGGCTGCCAGCCGGCGTCGACCACCGCCCGGGAAGCGCCCACCGCGGCGTTCAGGACGTCGGCGAGCGCCTCGATGGGCTTGAAGTCGCCCTTCGTCCCGCGGCCGCCGGAGACGACGACCGACGCCTCGGTCAGCTCGGGGCGCGCGCTCTTCACCTCGTTGAATTCGATGAATTTCGTCTTCGGCGCGGGGGCCGTGACGCCGAGCTGCTGCACGGCGCCGGGCGAACCGCTCTTCTGCGCAGCAGGGAACTCGGTGGCGCGGACGCTCACCACCTTCACCGGCGTGGTCACCTCGACGGTCGCGATGGCGTTGCCCGCCCACATCGCGCGCTTGAACTGATTCGCGCTCACCACGGCGAGGATGTCCGATGCCACTCCCGCGGCGAGCTTTGCCGCGATGCGCGGCGCGATGTCCTTGCCATACGCGGTCGCGGCGAGCACCACGTCGGTGGCGCCGACCTTCTTCGCCGCTTCCACGGCGGCGGCGGCGTGCGTCTCCGCGAGCGCGTGCTCGAAGCCACCTCCCTCCACGGCATGCACGGTGGGAAGGTAGGCGGCGAGTTCCTGCGCCGACTGCGCGGCACCGGCGCCGATGACCACCGCCTGGATCTGGCCGCCGCCCTTTTGCGCCAGCTGCTGCGCAGCCGTCAGCGCCGAGAGCGTCGCCTTCTTGAGGTGCCCGTGGGCCTGCTCCGCGATGAGGAGAATCGTCGCCATGTTCAGACCACCTTCGCGTCTTCGTGGAGCTTCTTCACCAGCGTCGCCACGTCCGGGACCTTGATACCGGCCGTCCGCGCGGGCGGCGCCTCTACCCGCACCACTTTGACCTTCGGCGAGACATCGACGCCGAGCGCGGCGGGCGCGAGCTCTTCGATGGGCTTTTTCTTCGCCTTCATGATGTTCGGCAGGCTGGCGTAGCGCGGCACGTTCAAGCGCAGGTCGACGGTGATCAGGGCGGGAAGCTGGACCTCCAGCACTTCGAGGCCGCCGTCGACCTCGCGGGCGACCTGGACGGTCTTCTTGTCCGCCCCGAAGCGCAGGCCCGGCTTCTTCGCTTTCTCCTCCGGCGACTCGAGCGACTCCTTCTTGGAAGCGAACGTCGCCTGCCCCCAGCCGAGATACTCGGCGAGCAGCTGCCCGGTCACGTTGTCGTCGACGTCCACCGCTTGCTTGCCCATGAGCACGAGGTCGGGCGCCTCTTTCGCGACCACCTTCTGGAGCAGGCGCGCCACCGCGTCGCTGTCGAGGAAACCGTCATGCTTCACGAGGATGCCGCGGTCGGCGCCCATCGCCAGCGCCGACCGGATCTCGGCCTGGGCGGCGCCGCTCCCGATGCTCACCGCCACCACTTCGGAAGGAGCATTCGCGTCCCGCACCCGCAGCGCTTCCTCGACGGCGATCTCGTCGAACGGGTTCGCGCGATAGTTGACGCCCTCGGTGACGATCCAGGAGTTGTCGGGCTTCACCTTGATCTTGGACTCGTAGTCCTCGACTCGTTTGACCGTGACGAGAATCTTCAAGACGTTCCTCCATCTGCGGGCAGAAGCCCGCGCACCAGCCATTCCGCGACCTCGGCCGCGGTCTTCTTCAGCGCCGCGCGGCGGCCGCCCAGGAGCCACCCCAGCGCCAGCTCGTCCAGCGCGCCGAACATCGCGCGCTTGACCGTGGCGGGCGAGATGTTGCGGTCCAACTCGCCGCTCTCCTGCCCCGCCCTGACCACCTCCGCGATCATATCGACGTACGCCGCGAGCTTCTGCCGATCGGCCGCTTTGAGGAATTGCGCGCTTTGTCGCAGCTCCACGATCAGCACCGAGGCCAGCTCGGGATTGCGCTCGACGAGCGCGAGGTGGAGCTGGATGAAGCGCTTCAGCTTCTCCGCCGCGCTGCGTTCCTGGGCGACGGCCGCCTTCATTTCGGCGACGAGCCCGGTCATCTTCTCGTCGAAGAGCCTCAGCAATAGATCGTCTTTCCCTTTGAAATACAGATAGATCGTGCCGTCCGCCACGCCGGCCGCGCGGGCGATCTCCGCCACCGTGGCGCTGTGGAAGCCCCGCTCGGCGAACACCCTGATCGCCGCGTCGAGGATGCGCGAGCGCTTGTCGTTCGATCTGCTTTCGCGCGCCTGCACGTGGCCGATCTCCGCGTCGAAAAGGTCTGCCATCCAGCGAGCCCGGCTGAATGAGGGCTCATTCAGATAGGGCCTCGGCTGCGCCGCGTCAAGGCCTCTTTCGTCTCCGACGCGGCGGGGTGACGGGGCGGCAGCAGACGTGGTACTGAGCAGCGCCCGAACGAGAATGGCGACCCGCAGACGACTGAGCAGCGTGCCCAAAGCGGCACCGAAGCAGGACATCGTGGACTATGCGCGCGAGGTGATCCGCGCGGAAGCCGAGGCGGTCGCGCAGCTCCCGGCACGCCTCAATGGCGGGTTCGCACGCGCCGTGGAGATGGTGCTCGCCTGTCCCGGACGCGTGGTGGTCACCGGCATGGGGAAGCCCGGCTTCATCGCACAGAAGATCTCGGCGACCTTCGCATCGACGGGCACGCCCTCGCTCTATTTGCATCCCGCCGAGGCGCTGCACGGCGACCTCGGCCGCCTGGTCCCCGGCGACCTCGTGCTGGCGCTCTCGAACAGCGGCGAAACGGACGAGCTGCTCCGCCTGCTCCCGGCCGTCCGCCGGCTCGGGGCGCCGATCGTGGCGCTGACGTCCGGGGCGCGCAATTCGCTCGCCGATCGCGCCGACGTCGTCCTCGAGATCGGACCGGTTCCGGAGGCGTGCCCGCTCGGGCTCGCGCCCACGGCGTCGACGGTGGCCCTGCTGGCGATGGGCGACGCCCTGGCAATGGCCGTCCAGCACCGCCGCGGATTTTCGCCCGAGCAGTTCGCCTCCCTGCACCCGGGCGGCGCGCTCGGGCGCCAGCTGCTCCGCGTGCGCGACGTGATGCGCACCGGACCGCGCAATCCGACGGTGCGTTCGGACGCGTCGCTGCGAGAGACGGCGGCGGTGATGACGCGAACCGAGGGCCGGCCGGGGGCGGCGAGCGTGGTCGACGGGCAGGGAAAGCTGATCGGGATCTTCACGGACGGCGATCTCCGCCGCCTCGTCCAGAGCGGCGAGGTCGACTTCACGCGGCCGGTCTCCGCGGTGATGGGCAAGAGCCCGCGGGTCGTGGGTCCCGACGATCTGGCGATCGCGGCGGCGGCGATGCTGCGGGACATCCAGGTGGACCAGCTTCCGGTGGTCGACGCCGACGGCCGCCCCGTCGGGCTGCTCGACATCCAGGATCTGCTCGCCGCCCGCCTGCTCGGGTGACTCTTCGCCTTGACGCCTCTCGACATTGGTGTACTGACCCTCCATGAAGGGGCTGCATGTCGACGATGGCGGCGAGGGGGGAGTGCCCGTCGTGTTGCACCATGGGCTTGGCGCTGATCTGGAGGTCTGGCGGGAGCAGATCGGGCATCTGAGGCGTTCGCGGCGCGTGCTGGCGTTCGACATGCGCGGCCATGGCCGGTCGCCGCGCGCTTCCGAGTACAGCGTGGCGGCGCTAGTCACCGATCTCGAGGAGGTGATCGCCGGCCTGCCCAGGTTCTGGCTCGTCGGGCACAGCCTCGCCGGCGTGGTCCTGACAGAGTTCGCCGGACGGCGCCAGGAGCGCCTGCACGGGCTCGTCTACGTCGACGCGCTGGGCGATTCGAGCAACCCGGCGCCGGAGATCCGCGAGTATTTCCGTGCGCACGACGCCGGGATGACGCCGGAGCGATTGCAGGAGGCATATCGCGAGATGCTCGGGCCGTTGGCGCGGCCGCAGACGCGGCGGCTGGTGCTGCAGTCCGTGGCGCGGATGGATCTGCCCGCCTTCGCCAGCTTGCGGGCGTCGATGCTGGAGGTGGCGCCCGCGCGCCCCTTCGCCGGCCCGAAGTTCGCCATCGACGCCGAAGGGAACGACGACAACCTCCGGATGGCTTCGCTCCTGCCCGGCGTGAGGCAGCGCAAGATCTCCGGCGTGTCCCACTGGTTGATGCTGGACGATCCGCCGGCCTTCAATGCAGCGCTCGACGAGGCCCTCCAGTGAACCGCGGCGGGTTCTACAAGGCCGTCTTCACCAATCCCTTCGGGATCCGCGCGCTTCTCTGGAGCAAGCTCCCGCTGGCGGCATTCGCGGGACTGCGGGTGGCACGTCTCGACGAGAGCGGCGCCGAGGTGACCCTTCCGGCGGGCTGGAAGACGCAGAACCCGTTCGGATCGACCTACTTCGCGGCGCAGGCGATGGCCGCCGAGCTGTCCACTGGCGCGCCCGCGCTCTGGTTCATCGAGCAGAGCGGCGCGCCGGTCTCGTCGCTCGTGACCGCCATCTCGGCAAGGTTCACGAAAAAGGCCACCTCGCAGGCGAGGTTCGTGTTCTCCGACGGCGCGGCGATGCGCGCCGCCATCGACGAGGCGGTGAAGACCGGGGAGGCAGTCGTCTTCACGGCCAGATCGATCGGGACCCAGAAGGACGGCGCGCAGGTGGCAGAGTTCGCCGTCGAGTGGAGCTTCAGGAAACGCGGCGACTAAGCGCCGGCGTCGCGGTCTTGCCCGCCGCGGCGCGAGAGACGATCGACGCTGTCTCGAACCATGTCCTTCGCTCGATCCATCACCGCGGCCACCGTGCCGGCCACGAGGTTGCCGGGCGGCTGATCGGGTGCACGCGGATGCGGGCGGGTCGGGGCGAGCTTCTTCGCCTTCTCCATCCGCTCCCCCAGCTCCTCGAGCATGTCTTCGCCGAGGCATCTCCTCGATCGCGGAGTGGATCGCGAGCTCGCGGATCACCTTCATCACGATCTTCTGCTTCGATTTGTGCGCGCGCTCCGTGAGCTTTTCGAACTGGCGGAACAGCTGCTCGACTTCGCGATGGTCGTGCAGCAACAGGGCTATGGCGTCCATTGGGGGGGAACCTCCTGGTTGCAGACTGTGCATCAGGAGTCCGACGCGCTCGCCCGCCCGGCTGGAACGCATCGCCCGGAGCGCGGACCGCTCACCGAGCCGGCGGCGTCTCTCCGTTGTCCTCCGGTTCCGGGAGCGGGCTACGGATGGGACGGTAGGGCAGCACGCTTCCGCGCTGCTCCGCCTGCAGCCGATCCCGCAGGTCGCGCATGGTCAGCCCGGAGACGGGATGCACGGCGGCCGGAGCGATCTCCGCCAGCGGCACCAGCGCGAATGCCCGATCCTGGAGAAGCGGGTGCGGAATGCGCAGACCGGTCTCTTCCACCAGCCGCTCGCCGTAGAGGAGCAGATCGAGGTCGATCTCCCTCGATCCCCACCTCTCGCGGCGGACGCGGCCCATCCGCTCTTCCATCGCCTGCAGACGCTGCAAGGTGGCGCGCGGTGAAAGCAGCGTCCCGATCTGCGCGACCGCGTTGAGATAGCGCGGCTGCGGCGGGCCGACGGGCTCGCTCTCGTACGCGAGGGAGACGCGCCGGAGCGAGAACCCCGGTTCGCGGGAGAGCAGGGCCACCGCGGTCGCCAGGTTCGCGAGGCGATCGCCCAGATTCGATCCGAGGCCCACGAATGCCTCGATCATGGCACCGCCTCTCGCAGGAACCGCTCGAGCATCGTGTACGCGCGGTGCAGCGCTTCCTCCGGGCAGCTCTCCCCGCGCTGGTGCGCCTGCGCCTGCTCGCCGGGGCCGAAGTTCGCGGCTGGGATGCCCGCCTGCGCCAGCTGCGCGACGTCGGTCCAGGCCTGCTTGGCTTCCAAGGGGGCCGCCGTCAGCGCGCGCAATTCCTGGAGCAGCGCGTTGTCGAGGACCACGGGTCCGCTCGGGGCGCGGTCGGTCACCGTCGCAGTGGCGCCGAATCGCCGCGCCAGCGCCTGCACCTCGGCCTCCGCCTCTTCGACGCTCCGGCCGGGAGCGAAGCGGAAGTTCAGATTGAGATCGCACCGCGCGGGCACCACGTTGCGGCCGGTGAAACCCTCGATGCGGGTCACGGTCATCACCTCGCGGTAGAGCAGCTCGCCGATCCGCACATCCCGCGGCGGCTGCGCCGCCAGGTGCGAGAGCAGCGCCCCCGCCTTGTGGATCGCGTTCTCGCCCTGCCAGGGTCTGGCCGAATGCGCGCTGCGGCCGTGAAACGTCACCGTCGCGTGCATGGAACCGCAGCAGCCGACCTGGAGCGACAGGTCCGTGGGCTCCAGGCAGAGCGCGAACGATGCGCGGCGCAGGTCGGGGCGCTTCTCGAGCGCCGCGCGAAGGCCGTTCTGCGCGATCGGTCCCTCTTCGCGGTCATAGAACAGCAGCACGAGCTCGAGCGCGAGCGCGTCGCGATCGAGACGCTTCCAGAGCTCGATCATCACCGCCAGGGCGCCCTTCATGTCGCTCGCTCCCCGCCCGTACACGCGCCCGTTCTCGCGGCGGGCGGGGAAGTCGCCATCCTGGAGCGGGACCGTGTCCAGGTGCCCGGCGAGGAGGACGGCGGGACACCGGCCGGAAACCGCGCCGCAGACGACCGCGTTGCCGATGCGCTCGCCACCGGTCTCACGCGCGACGTAAGCGGCGATCTCCGCTTCTTCCCCGACGGGACTGCGGATCTCGCAGAGCTGGAGGGTGCGCGCCGCGAGGTCCATCAGACCGGAACCCCGAAGTCCCGGAGCGCCGAGTTGAGCGAAGTCTTGCGGTCGGTGCTCTGCGTGCGGGTGCCGATGATCAGCGCGCACGGCGTCAGGTACTCGCCGGCCGGAAAGCTCCGCGGGCGCATGCCGGGGATCACCACGCTGCGCGCCGGGATCATTCCCTTGATCACCTTTTCCTTCGCGCCCGTCACGTCATGGATCGGCGTGCTGGAGGTGAGCACTACTCCCGCGCCGAGCACCGCCTCCTCCTCCACCAGGACGCCTTCGACCACGATGCACCGGCTGCCGATGAACGCGCCGTCCTCGATGATCACCGGTCGCGCCCCGGGCGGCTCGAGGACACCTCCGAGCCCCACCCCGCCGGAGAGGTGCACGCCGCGCCCGACCTGGGCGCAGGAGCCGACCGTCGCCCAGGTGTCGACCATGCTGCCCGCGCCGACGCGCGCCCCGATGTTCACGTAGCCCGGCATCACGATGGCGCCCTTCTCGACGTGCGCCCCGTAGCGCACGACTCCCGGCGGGACCACGCGGAAGTCACCTCCCGGCCGCTTGGGCGGGATCTTGTCGAAGAACCGCAGATCGCCTGCCGCGTAGACCTGGCCCTGCGCCAGGCCGAAGAACAGGTTGATCGCTTGCTGGATCCAGCCGTGGATCGCCCAGCCCGTCGCCCCCTTCTCCGCGACGCGCAGCGTGCCTTGGTCGAGGCGGTAGACCACCTCGCGCACGGCGTTGGCGTGGCGATCGAGGGAGGCGCGGTCCCGCTGCGCCTCCTCCACGGCCGCGCGCAAGGCGTCTGCGGACGCCTGGGGGAGCCTCAGCTCTGTCGCAGCGGGGTCCTGCATGGGCGGTGAACGCTAACACAGCTCTATACGGCAGGAAGGCCGGTCGCCACCGTCTCCCGTTGCCGGTCGACATCGCCGGACACCGGCGGCGGCCGTGCGTCCGGAAGGCTGACGGCAAACGTGGTGCCCTGAGCATCGGAGCGCACCTCGACCGAGCCGCCATGCGCGCGAGCGATCTCGCGGACGATGAATAGCCCGCCCCAGCCCGAGGCCGCGCGGGTGCGCGCTCTCCGCGCCTTCGCTCCGCCGGTGTGGCTCGAACAGGTGCTGCCGCAACCCGGCCGCGATGGCCGGCCCCTGGTTGTGGACCCGGACCTCCAGCGCGCCTGCCGCATCACGAGACAAGGATACGGTGACCGGCGCATCGCGCGCGCCATACTGGAGCGCATTGGACACGAGGTTCGACAGGAGCTGCGAGACGCGATCCGGGTCCCAGGAGCCGGACAGCGCGGCCGCGTTGCTCTCGAGGCGAATCTCACGCCCTGGATTCGTCTCGCGCAGCTCGTCGATCGCGCGCTCGACGATCGCGCGGGCATCCATGGCGCTCGCGCGCGCCGGAATGCCCTTGCCCAGGCGCGCGTAGGTGAAGTCGATCAACAGGCCGGCGAGCGCATCGATGCGGGCGGCACTGCGCAGGATGCGGTTGACCGCGTTCGCCTGCGCCGGCGTCAGCTCTTCCCTCCTCTGCAGCATCTGCCCTCTTGTTGCCGGGAATTGTCGCTGTTGAGCGAGGCCAGCTTGTCGACCTCCCTCGCGAGGTCCTCTTCAGCCTTGCGGAACGACTGGACGGACTCCTCGCGTCCCTCAAGCAGGTAGCTGCGTCGTGCCGACTCGGCCTCCGTCGCGAGCGTCAAGACGCGCGCGATGGAGAGCCGCACGTCCTGCGTGTGCACGATCCAGCGCGACCAGTCGCGCCGCGCGGAAAGCGACGGAGCGACGCGGCGGTGACGGCCCCGATGGCCAGCAGGGCGGCTGCGAATGCGGCGGCGATGCGCACGATGAGATCGTGCGCAGCCTCCCGTTCTCGCCGCAAGCGGCTCGGCGAAGCGCCGACTGCTTCCGTGCATCAGGCCGGCCAGGCCTCCACGGCGGCCCGGCAGTCGGCGACGGTGGGAACCATCGCCAGCCGGATGAACCCCTCGCCCTCGGCGCCGAACTGCGTTCCGGGCACCACCAGGATGTTCCGGGCCGCGAGCCGGGCCGCGTATCCCTCGCTGGTCTCCCCGCGCGGGACGCGCACCCAGAGATAGAACGCGCCTTCCCCGCCCACCTCCAGCCCGAGCTTGCGCAGGTGCGCGAGCAGCACCTCCCGCTTCTCCGCGAAGACCCTGCGGCGCTGCTCGACGTGCGTGTCGTCGCTCCAAGCCGCGATCGCTGCCTGCTGGACGAACGCCTGGGAGGCGACTCCGAAGTTCGCGCGCGCCTCCCGCAGCCAGCGCATCACCTCGGGATCGCCGGCGATGAACCCGCTCCGGTAGCCGGTCATGCCGCTGCGCTTCGACAAGCTGTGGATGGCGATCAAGCGCCGGCGCGAGATCTGCAGGGCCGAGTGGGGCGGCTCGTGCACGTAGAGATCGACGTAAGGCTCGTCGCAGGCCACGAGAAAGCCGTGCTCCTTCGCCAGCCGCGCGAGCTTCTCGTGGTGCTCCCGCGGCGCCCCCGCTCCGGTCGGATTGTGCGGATAGCAGTCGAACCAGAGGCTGGTCCGGCGAAGATCCGCGGCCGGGATCGCGTCGAGATCCGGCAGGAACTGCCGCGCGGCGCGCAGGGGATAGGTGCGCGGGGTCGCGCCCGCGAAGAGGATCGCGCGCTCGTAGACCGGGTATGCCGGGTCGGGGTACCAGCAGAGCGGCCGATCGGGGCTGACCGCGCAGAGCGGAAGATGGAACAACGCCTCTTTCGCTCCCGCGCAGGGCAGGATCTCCGTGTCCGGATCGAGCGAGAGCGCGAAGCGGCGCTGCAGGTAGCCCGCGATCGCCGTGCGCAGCGCGGGCGCCCCCGCGATCGAGGGATACTGCGAAACCTCGGGAACGCCGTCCCGCAGCGCCTTGCGGATGAATCCGGGAGTCGGCTCGCGCGGATCCCCGATCCCGAAATCGTACACGGGCCTGCCCGACCGCAAGGCCACCTCGCGCTGCGCATTCGCGGTCTCCTGCATGTACCCGGCTAGCCGGGAGAGCAGAGGGTTCACTCGGCCCGCACCTCGTTGCGGAGCACCCCGACGCCTTCGACTTCGACCTCGACCACATCGCCGCCCCGGATGGGACCGACGCCGGCCGGGGTCCCCGTCGTGACCACGTCGCCGGGCTCCAGGGTCATCCCCGCGGAGATGAACGCGAGCAGCCGCGGGACGGGAAACACCTGGTCCTTCGTGCGTCCGTCCTGCTTCACCACGCCGTTGACGCGGCACTGCACGCGCAGGTTCGACCAGTCGATCCCGACCGTCACCCAGGGCCCCACCGGACAGAACGTGTCGAACCCCTTGGCCCGGGTCCACTGCCCTTCCGCGCGCTGGATGTCGCGGGCGGTCACGTCGTTGAGGCAGGTGAGGCCCGCGATTGCCTTCGCGCATTCGGACTCGGATGCGCGCCTCAGGCGCTTGCCCACGATCACGGCAAGCTCCGACTCGTGATGGACTTCCTTCGAGATGGACTGCGGCGGCAGGACGATCGCCTGCCCGTGGCCGATCAGCGCGCTGGTCGGCTTCATCAAGAGCAGCGGCTCCTTCGGCACCTCGCTGGCGAACTCCTTCGCGTGATCGACGTAGTTCTTCCCGATCCCGACGATCTTGCGGCCGAGGCCCCAGGGAAGGAGCTGGACGCCGGCGAGCTTGCGCTTCCCTCCGACGCGGCGTCCGCCGCGCAGCATGGGGTCCAGTCCCGAGATCTCCTCGATCTCGTCGCCCACGACGACGCCTTCGAGGATTTCGCCGTCGCTTCCCAGATAACGCGCGATCTGAATCATGTCCGCAGCCCGAGAACGTCCTGCATGTCGTAGAAGCCGGGCTTTCTGCCCGCAAGCCAGCGCGCAGCCCGGACCGCGCCGCGGGCGAAGTTGTCGCGGCTCGTCGCCTCGTGCGTCAACTCCAGGCGCTCCCCGTCCGCGAGGAAATGGACCGTGTGCTCACCGACGACGTCGCCGCCGCGCAGCGACTGCAGGCCGATGCTGCCCTTCTTCCGGGGACCGGTATCGCCATGGCGGGCGTACACGAAGGACTGCTCGGGACCGGGACCGAGCGCCTCCGCAGCGATCTCGGCGAGCCGCAATGCGGTGCCGCTCGGCGCGTCGCGCTTCATGCGGTGGTGCATCTCGACGATCTCCACCTCGTACGCCGATCCCAGCGCGCGCGCCGCCTCCGCCACCAGCCGGAACAGCACGTTCACGCCGACGCTCATGTTGGGGGCGAGGACCAGGGGGATGCGACGCGCCGCGGTGCGCAGGTCGTTCTTCTGCTCGGCGGCGAAACCGGTGGTGCCGATCACCAGCGCCACGCCTCGCGCGGCGCAGACGGACGCGTGCTGCAGCGACGCGGAAGGGGCGGTGAAGTCGATCACCACGTCCGCGCCTTTGCCCAGGGCATCGTCGATCCCCGCCACGATTGCGATGCCGTCCGCATCGCGGCCCACGTGCTCGCTGCCGGCGCGCTCGAACGCGCCGGTCACCGCGAAGTCCTTCTCCTCGCGCAGCGCGGCGAGGACGCGAGAGCCCATCCTGCCGCCCGCGCCGGCCACCACCGCCCGGATCACAGCAGGCCGCCGTACTCGCGCATCGCCGCCTCGACGCGGATTGCGCCCGACTGCGAGATCGGAACCAGCGGCAGGCGCAGCTCGGGAGAGATCCTTCCCATCCGGTACAGCGCGTGCTTCACCGGCATCGGGTTGGTTTCGCAGAACATCGCCTTGACCAGGCTGGCGAACCTCGTCTGCGCGCGCTGGGCCTTCGCCAGATCGCCGGCGAAGTACGCGTCGCAGAGCCCCGCCAGGTCCGCCGGAGCGATGTTCGCCACCACGCTGATCACGCCGAGGCCGCCGGAAGCCAGCGTCGGGAGCGTGAACATGTCGTCGCCGGCGAGGAGCGCGAAGTCCGGCGGTACGCCCGCCGCCTGGATCTCCGCGATCCGCACGACGTTGCCGCTCGCCTCTTTCACGCCGATGATCCCGGGAAGCTTCGCGCAGCGGGCGACCGTGTCCGCGAGCATGTCGACGGCCGTTCGCGAGGGGACGTTGTAGAGCACCACCGGCAGCCCGCCCTGCTTCGCAACCGCCTCGAAGTGGCGGAAGAGCCCTTCCGGAGTGGGCTTGTTGTAGTAGGGCGTCACCACCAGCGCCGCATCGGCGCCGGCTTCCTTTGCCCGCTGGACGTTCTCGATCGTCTTGCGCGTATCGTTGCTGCCGCAGCCGGCGATCACCGGCACCCGCCCGCGGGCCTCCTCTGCACAGGCCCGCACGATCCGGAAGTGCTCGTCGGCGGTGACCGTCGCGCCCTCCCCGGTGGTGCCGCAGGGAACCAGTCCGGAAGTGCCCTTTTCGATCTGCCACCGCGCGAGGGCGCGCAACGCAGCCTCGTCGAGGGCACCGTCCCGGAAGGGGGTGACCAGTGCGACCATGGAACCGCGCAGCCTGCTCATCGCTCGCTCCCTACGGCGACTCGCCGCGGATCAGGTCTTTATAACTCTCACGCGCGCGAATCACGCGCCACGAGCGCCCGTCCACCAGCACTTCCACCGGCCTGGGGCGGGCATTGTACTGTGAGGCCATCGCCATCCCGTAGGCGCCCGCGGTGCGCATGACGATGAGGTCGCCGGTTGCCAATGGATGGACCCGGCGCCGTTTCGCCAGCACGTCGGCGCTCTCGCAGACCGGGCCGACCACGTCGACCACCTCCGCGCCCCGGCGGGGCCGGGCGACCGGCTCAAGCTCATGGTGCGCCTGGTACAGCGCTGGTCGCAACAGGTCGTTCATGCCGGCGTCGACCACCACGAACCTGCGCGATCCGCGCCCCTGCTTGCGCAGCAAGACCCGCGTGAGGAGCACGCCCGCGTTCGCCACCAGGAGCCGCCCGGGTTCGACCAGCACCTTCACGTCCAACCCCTCGAGTACGCGCACCAGCGCTTCGCCATACTGCCGCGGCGAGGGAGGCTCCGGCCCGTCGCCGTAGGGCACGCCGAGGCCGCCGCCCATGTCCAGGCGGCGGATGTCGTGGCCATCCTCGCGCAACCGCAATACCAGGGCCCGCATCTTCTCCGCGGCCTCCGCGAAGGGCTTCACCGAGGCGATCTGGGAGCCGATGTGGCAGGCGACGCCCACCGCCCGGATGCCGGGGAGCGAAGCCGCGAGCCGGTACGTCGCGAGCACCCGTTCGGCGGGGATGCCGAACTTGCTCGTGGAGAGGGCAGTGGCGATGTGCGGGTGCGTGCGCGCGTCCACCTCGGGATTCACGCGCAGCGCGACCGGCGCCACCCTCTTCTTGCGTGCCGCGATGCGAGAGAGCTGCTGCAGCTCTTCCTCGCTCTCGCAGTTGAACTGGAAGATGCCCGCGTCCAGCGCCGCCGCGAGCTCTTCCTGCCGCTTGCCGACGCCGGAGAAGACGACCTTGCGTGCGTCCCCACCTGCCTGCAGCACGCGGAAGAGCTCTCCGCCGGAGACGATGTCGAAGCCGAGACCCTCACGCGCGAGCAGCGCGAGCAAAGCGAGATTCGGCGCGGACTTCACCGCAAAGCAGGCGAGGACGTCGAGTCCTCGCAGCGCGGAGCGGAAGACCCGCGCGTGCCGGAGCAGGGTCGCTTTCGAGTAGACGTACGCCGGCGTTCCCACTTCTTCCGCCAGCCGGGACAGCGGCACGTCCTCGCAGCACAGCTCGCCCTTGCGGCGCTGGAAGTGGTTCACCGGGCGCCCCCATCCTCCGTTCCAGCGTCCGGCGCGATTTCGGGCGTGGGTGGTCGGGGCGGTCCTCTGACCCCGCAGACGACCAGCGTGGAAGTGGCGAGGACGATGAGCGCGCGAACCAGGCGCCTCATCGGACTAGAACACATTTTCATGACCTGCCTGCGAGTGTTTGCGCTCAAGAGTAGCCGCTGACCGGCCTTCGGCGCGGGAGCGGCTAGAACGGGATCGCCAGGAGCAAGCGCACCGCGTGCGCGATGGATGTGCCCTGGCCCGTGGCTACGTTCCGGAGGCCGTCGAAGGGCACGAGCAGGCCGTAGGCCAGTCCGGCGTGGAACTTGTCGGAGGTGTCGTACGTGATGCCGACGTTGAACTCGAGCCCGAGCGGCCGCGCCAGCCCGGGCGTGTTCTCCGGATACCAGGCCTGCGAATACATCCCCGAGAGGATCAGCTCGAAGCCCGTGTCGTCCCCGCCGCCCGTCTTGCGGCCGGTCGGGCGGTAGCGCATCGACGGCTTCAGGTACCAGGCGCTGGTCACCGACGTGACCAGGTTCCGGAACAGGATCATGTCGACGTTGAACGCCCGGTTGAAGATGAAGTTGTTGATGCGCGCATGGCCGCCGGTCGCCGTGGAGAAGTCGAGATGGCTGCCGTCGATGTCGCCGATGCCGGCCGCCTGCGTCGGCTTCCCGGAGGCCGCCGGCTGGGCAGCGCCAGACCCGTTGCGCCAAGGCCGGGCGCCAAACCCGTACGCGCCCTTGTCGCCGGACGCGGCCCCGAACTCGAGGCCGAAGAGCAGCGCGTCGGCGGAGAGCAGCGCGATGTCCGTCTGCAGGGCGCCGCCCACCTGGAAGAAGGTGACCCCGCGGGTCAGCTCCGCAGCGACGTCCGGCGTGACGCTGCCGATGTCGAAGTCGGTCTGCTGGTGCGTACCGACGCTGCCGAGGTTGAAGGCGATCTCCGTGTCGAGCCGCCACTTGCTGCGCTTGAGCGAGAGGAACGCGTCCGGCTGGTAGATCTTGGCGCCCCGCCGGACGACGTGCGATCGCAACGTCCCGGTCGAGTCGGTGGCGCTCACCGGCGTGTCCCAGGGCTGCGTGCGGTAGTCGACCACGACGCCGTAGTTGAACACCCACTGGTTCGCTTCCAGCTTGCGCTTGATCTCCTCGGCCGTGTCGACGCGGGTGACCTCCAACGCCAGCCGGTAGCCGTCGTCCAGGGTGTCGAGGTCTACGCTGCGCCCGAGCTCCCCTTTCTCTCCGGTGGTGCTGGCGCCTTTGTCCAGGATGTCGAACATCACCGAGAGGTGGTGCCCCTTGAACTCACGCGGCGCAAAGGCGATCCGATCGTACGTGTCGCCATAGTCGCAATCGAGGCAGTTGCCGTCGTTGTGCAGGATGCCCAGGCCCCAGTGGTAGCCCATACGCCCGAAGACCAGCTCGCCGAGCTGGGTGTTCACCCGGCCCCAGACGCGCTTCACGTTGACGGTGCCGGAGCCGCGCCGCGCCGCCAGCACGGAGAGCGGCGTGAACGGGTCGAGATAGGCATCCGTCGCCGGACTGCTGCCGAGCAGGACGTTGTCGAGGATGTCCGCCTGGAAGTAGATCGAGAGGTCCTCGCTCACCGCCAGAGTGGGCTCGAAGCGAAACCGGAAGTTCGCGTCCGACTGGCTGTTGTTGCCGCCGGTGCCGATGAACGGACCCGGAAAGAGAAAGTTGCCCGCGGGATCGGCGCCGCGCCCCAGCCGCATGTTGTTGAAGAACTCACCGCGCATGCGCAGGTACCCGTGCGGCTGGAACAAGTTGACGCGCTGCTTGAGCGATTCCACCGCCTCGCTGTCCTGCACCCGCGCCTGTGAGTCCTGCTCGACCCAGGCGGTCTCCTGCTTCACCTCGTCCTTCGTCTTCTGCAGCTCGCGGCGGACTTCCTCCATCACCTGGCGGCGGAACTCCTCTTGATCGAATGCGCGCGGAGCCTGCCCGGTGCTCGCTCCCGCGGCGGCCGGCGCCGGAGCGGAGGTCGTGCCCGCGCCGGCGGCCGCGGAATCGGATTGCGCGGGAGCCGCCGTGGTGCCCTGCTCGCCGGTCTTCGTGGAGGTGGACGGCTCCTGTGCCTGTCCGGACGGAGCCTGCGGCGGGCGCTTCGGTTTCGCCGGAGTCTTGCGGGCGGGGGCAGTCTGGGCGAGAGCGTCGGTCGCGGAGAGGCTGAGAGCGGCGGCGAGACAGAGCGAGCGAAGCATCCGATCCACTCCCGGAAAGCGCAAAGCGACGCGCGCGAGTAGCACGCGCTGCGCAGTGGGGTCAAGGAGAGGAAACCTTGCAAACGGCGCCTGCGCGCGTTGAATGCGGGGCATGAACCTCGTCTTCGTGCTGCTGCTGGTCGGCGCCGCAATCGTGGGCGCGGTCCGCGGCGACGTGAAGGCCGTCGGCCAGGGCGCGTTCGAAGGCGCATCGCAAGGCGTGACGCTGGCGATCGGCCTGATCGGCGTGATGGCGCTGTGGCTGGGCCTGATGCGCATCGCGGAGAAGGCCGGCCTGGTGGAGAAGCTCGCGCGCGCCGCCCGCCCCGTGTTCCGGCCGCTCTTTCCCGCGATCCCCGACGGACATCCGGCGATCTCGGCGATGCTGCTGAACATCGCGGCAAACATGATGGGGCTGGGAAATGCCGCCACTCCGTTCGGGATCAAGGCGATGGAAGAGCTGGAGAAGCTCAATCCGACGCCGGGCACCGCCACCAACGCGCAGGTATTGTTCCTCGCCATCAACACCGCTTCGCTGCAGCTCGTCCCGACCACCGTGATCGCGCTGCGCGCCTCCGCGCAATCGAGCGACCCAGCCGGGATCCTGCTGCCCACGCTGATCGCCACCGTGTGCGCGTTGACGGTGGCGATCCTCGCCGCCAAGCTGCTCGAGCGGGTGTGGAAGTGAGGCACGCGTTCGAGATCGCCTCGAGCTGGATCCTGATCGTCTTGCTGGTCGGCATCCCACTCTACGGCTGGGTGAAGGGCGTCAAGGTCTACGAGGCGTTCGTAGAGGGCGCGAAGGAAGGCTTCAACGTGGCCGTTCGCATCATCCCTTTCCTGGTGGCGATCCTCGCGTCCGTGGGCGCCTTCCGCGGCGCCGGCGCGATGGACGCCCTGGCGAAGGTGCTCGCGCCGATCACCGGTCCGCTCGGGCTGCCGGCGGAAGTCCTTCCCATGGCGCTCGTACGGCCCCTGTCGGGCTCCGGCGCCTTGGGGCTCCTGGGCAACATCTTCGCGACTCCGGGCCTCGGGCCTGACTCGTACGCCGGACGACTCGGCTCGGTGCTGCAGGGCTCTACGGAGACGACCTTCTACGTCCTCTCGGTCTACTGCGGATCCGTGGGCATCGTCCGCTACCGGCACGCCCTCGCCGCCGGACTGCTCGCGGATTTCACGGGGCTCACGGCATCCGTGACCATCGCCAGGATGCTCTGGGCATGAGCCCGTTTTGTTCTTCGACGCCCGGAGGGTGTTCCGTTAAGGTTCCGCGACCCATGTACCGCCTCGTGCTCGTCGCCGCCCTGCTCTGCGTCGCCTCCTGCAAACGCACCGAGGACGAGGCCGCGCGCGCGCGCATCTTCTCCCCGGAGCAGCCCGTCGGCGAGCTGCCGGAGGCGAAGGAGACGCTGCAGGCGGGTCAACTCGCCGACGATCCCGCGCTGGCGCGGCGCGTCCTGCACATGCCGCGGCGCGAGATCGACCAGCGCATCGGACCGCACCGGGCACAGCAGCGGGTGCAGTTCGCCTGGTTCCGCGGACCCGGGCTGCCGGACGGCGGCTCCGAGGTCTCGTTGGCCGAGGAGACGACGCTGCTGGAGGCGCCCGGCGATGACTTCTCGGTTCGCCTGGTGAACGATCACAACCAGGGATTCGAGCTGGTCTGGGTGAAGGGCGAGGCGTTCGTGAAGAGCCTGTACGGCGCGTTCCACAAGCGCCGCACCGACCGCACCGATCCGCTGCGCATCCGCGAGCAGGCCATGTCGGGGCTCGCGACCTTCGATCGCCTGGCGCGAGGTCTCAAGCTCCGGAACGCCGGCGAGACGAAGTCCGAAGGCCGCCGCGTCGTGCGCTACGCCGTCACCGGCTTCGGCGCGCGCGCCGGGGAGAAGGAGACGAGCGATCTGCCGACGGTGCAGTATCCGGAGAACCGGACCGATCCGGATACCGCGCGCCGGCTCGAGGTGTGGGAAAAGGAAGAGCCGGTCTCGGTGCGCGGGACGCTGGTCGTCGATGCGGAAACCGGCGCGCCGCTCGCTTGTGACCTGCAGGGTCACTTCAAGGTTCCCGGGAATGCCCAAGGACCGGCGGCCGAGCTGCATCTGCATTCCGTGCTCGTCACCACGAACGTCGGCAAGGACCCGGGCCTGAAGGCTCCGCAGTTCGAGCCGGAGACGAGCGTGCCGCATGCCGTGAAGGACCCGCTGCGCTTCCTCGGCAAGGGTCCGGGCGCCGGTCCGCAAGTCCCCGCGGGCGAGGAGCCGGAGGAGAGCGAGGAAGAGGAACCCGCTCCGCGCTAGAGAGTGGCCTGCGCTCCAATCGGGTTGCGCGGACCGAGGTCCCCACCGCATTCATGCGGACGTGAACGGGCGCCCACGTTTCCACACCGGCTTATTTGGGGCGCGATCCGGATCGGCCGGCATTGGAAAAAAGACGCATCGGCGAGCCTCGCGAATGCTGTGTGAAAGCACGATCTTTCACTATAGGTGCGCACATTTGCGCCAAAAGGTTGATCTGTCGCGAATCCCGTGTTCCTCTGCGCGCCTAGAGGCGTGATTCCGGAGAAAAATTGATCTCCCAAGATGGGGGGGTAGGGTGCAAATGGACGCCGCGACGACGACCCGGAGAGGTAACCGCGAAATGACCGACAAGGCCTCCTCGAACACGATTACCAGCGCTGAAGTCCGCGAGCTGCTGCGCATCGCCGCTCGCCGGCTCAGCGCGCGCGAGGAGAAGACGGTGCGGATGCGGTCGGGCGTTTCGCTCGAGCGGGGCGAGCTTTTGCCGCGCCGCGGCCAGAATCACCCGGAGGCGAAGGCAGAGCTCCTGGCGATCGAACTCGAGCTCAAGCAGAAGCTCGCGGCGCGCTCGGGAAAAGGCCCGGCGGCCGTGCGCACGAAGGAAAAGGACAAGATCATCCGCGCCTTGCGCCGGCTGAAATAGCGCATGTTCTTGGCGCTGCTGATCGCGGCGCAGACGTACGGGCCGCAGCACCTCCCACCAGTCATCGATGCCGAGGATCCGCTGGTCGACGCAACCAGCCTGGTGCCGGGATTGATCGTCGATCTCGCATACGCGACGGCGGACAACATCGCCGGCCGCGCGCTATATCCGCCGGATGCGAAATGCCTCCTGCGGCGCAGCGTCGCGCAGCGGCTCGCCATCGCCGCCGACGCCCTACGCAAGCGCGGGCTCCGCCTGGTAGCGCGCGACTGCACGCGCCCGGCCGACTCCCAGCGAGTCTTGTGGAAAGCGCATCCTCATGCGGGCGCAGTGGCCGATCCATCGCGCGGTAGCCTGCACGCACGCGGCGTCGCAGTCGATCTCGAACTCGCCGATCTGGCCGGTGCCCCGGTCGAGTTGCCGACGAAGTTCGACGCGTTCGGTCCGGATGCAGCGGCCGATGCGCCGCTGCCGGATGGACCCGCGAAGGAACATCGCGAGGCGCTGAAGACCGCTATGAATGCGGCGGGGTTCCGCGTGAACCCGAGCGAGTGGTGGCACTACAGCCGGCTCTATGGATGGCGCTGGCCGGTGGCGGAATCGCCCTGAAGGCACGTGCAATCCCGGGAGTGCTCGATCTCCTCGACGAGCGCCCACCGCCCGGCAGCCGCCCCCAGCATCTCCTGGAACTGCGGTGACGGGTTCAGAACCTCGATGCCAGTCTCGTGCGAGGCCGACCAGACCACGCGGCCGCGAAGGCCAGCCGGTGCCAGGTGGTCGTTGGAGGAGATCAGCGTGGCCGCCACCTCGTCGCCGCGGATGCCGGTCTCCAATCCGGTGGCGATTCGCAGGCCGCGGTCGCTCAGATCCAGGGCGCGGCAGAGCCAGGGCTCTCCGCCGCGCGGATGCACTTCGACGAACAGCTCGCAGGCGAGGCGCCGGTGCTGGCGCCGTGGTCCGTTCGGGTCGGGCTCCCAGCGCGCCGCGGGGCGGGCCGAGGGCAGATCCAGCCAGATGCCGCCCTGCAAGCGCTCGCGCACCCGGCCGTGCAGAAGAGGCCGGTCGGAAGTCTCCGGCACCGCGACCTCGACGATCACGCGCGCTCCAGGTCCGCCCGGCAACGCCTCGTCGGGCAGGAAGAAACCTGCCCCGAGCCGCAGGTGGCGTTGCAGAGCGCCGAGCGACTCGAACCGGTAGCGCACCGGCCAGCTCTCGTCGAGCACCGGGAAGATGGGCTGCCAGCGGATCAACGATCCTCCCAACGCTACAGGACGCCCGCCGGTCAGCCGAGGCCGGATCCGGCGCGCCTGCAACATTGCACGGCGATTCTCGCCTACTTCAAAGGGTAAGGGCGAGAGGCGTCACCCGCACGCCTGGGAGAGTTCAAAGAGCAACGGATTTACAGCGGGTTCCCCGCCGAGCTCCGTCCACAATTCCGCACAGGTAGGGCGGCCTCCGCGTCCCCAGAGGGCTTGCAGCGTGGTCGTGCTGCGGGGATTGCGCCACCAGTCCTCGTCATGCCGATCGCGGAGGAACTCGCGGATGCGTGCGGCCAGCGCGCGCCCTTGCAGATGGGCCAGCGGCCCGAACCAGGGATCGAGATCGCGCAGCGCCAGACCCGCGGGAAGCTCGGCTCCCGTGGCGCGCGCGTAGAGATCGCGGTGAGCGGCGGCAGCGCGCGAGCCGAGGCCCGACTCGCGCGCCTGCAACGACGCGAGCGTGCGGGCGGCCGCGACCCGGCAATCGATCACCGCTGCGATCGCGATCGCCCGCTCGTCATCGCGCGAGAGCTCCGTCTTCGCGCAGCGGCGAAGCCATTCGCGGTCGCGAACGAGGCCCTCGAGGACCTCCCAGCACGCGTGCCGCACGGCCGGATCGCCGAGCCAGAGGTCCTCGGGCGGCGCGTCCGGGGGCGGCCCGAGACGAAGGAGCGCCGTCCCGATCGCGCCGAGCAGCGCGCCGAGCGCGCGCGGACCCTCGGCGGGAAGGAACGTGAGCGCCACCTCCCAAGGCGGATCGACCGGTTCCGCTCGAGCGCCTGGCCGTTTCAGAGGCCGATCCTCATCGTCGATCTTCATTTCGGACAGAACCAGCCGAAGCATCTCCGCCCAGCGGCGCACGGTGCGCTGCATCTCGCCGGCGGGAAATGCGCTGGCAGATCTCGGCGCGTGCAGCAGGTGGAGGACGTCGTGGCGCGCGGCGGCGCCGGCCTTCACGCCGGTGTGCCGTTCCAGGAGCCAGGCCCCGAGATCGTCGAAAATTTCCTCCGTGCCATCCAGGATCTCTTCCGGCCATTGCGCGATGCCTTCCGGAGCACGCAGGCCAGCCTCGGATTGCGCCGCTCGAGCAGCGTCCCACGTCGCGCTGCGCAACCCGTCCACGGCGCGGACCGCGGTGGCGAGCGCCTCTTCCATTTCGCCGCGCTTTTCGCGCGAGCGCACGATGGGCAACTCGCGCTCCACGGTGACGGCGGGAATCGCGCCGTGAAGCCCCGCATCGCCCGGCGGCTTCACGAGCGGGCGCCTGTCGAATTCGAACAGCTCCTGCGCCGCTCCGGGCTCGAGCTCGAGCGCCCGGGCTCGAGCGAGAAAATCGCGCAGCGAAGCGAGGCGCGCGATCCGCCCGGGGCGGCGCGGGTCCTCCCCTTCCGCATTGCCCAGCGCTTCGCGAGCTTGCGCAAGGCCTTCCGCGCTCACCGCCAGCTTGTGGGCGCGCAGGATGTCCCGCAGCGTCTCCTGCGCCGGCAGGCCCGCGGCGCGACGATATCGCTCACGGGCCAACGCCGAGGCGAGCCCGGCCACGTCTTCTCGCAGGTCGGGCAGCTCGCGCAGCACGAGCTGCTGTTTACTTGATCAGCCGCGCCTCGCAAGCCCGCCCAACCCACCCCGCGCATCGCTGCGATCGCCTTGAAGTCGTCGAGCCAGGCCTCCACGCTGCCAAAGCCTTGGGCAAGCGCCTGCGCCAGGGGGCCCGCCTTGCTCAGCGGGTCCGGCTCCGGCGCCAGGTTCCCGAAGTACAGCTCGTGCAGCACCATGCCGCCGTATTCGAATCCGAGCTGCCGGGTGATTCCCGCGAAGGCCGGATTCGTGCCTTTGGCCTTGCCTTCCTTCGCCAGGGCCTCGAGATGGACGGTGAGCTCGTTCACGTTCTTGACGTAGCCCTCGTACAGCTTGAAGTGGTCCTGCAGCAGTCCGTCGGAGATTCCAGACAGTCCCTTCAGCCTCGGAAAGCGCTTCGGTTCGTACCGTTTCATGCGCCGGAAGATGCGCACGGCGCGGCGCGCGTGCGGCGGGCGCTCGCTCTCTTCGTCGGATCTCTCTCGACGGAGCGATCCCGGGACGGTAGTGTGCGCGCCGAAACCGGCGTTCTCCCGGGGGAGGGTCGATGGACTCCAATCTGAACGAGTGGCTGAACCTCGTCTTCCGCTGGATCCACGTCCTCGCGGGCGTGATGTGGATTGGCCATCTCTGGTTCTTCAACTTCGTCAATGCCCAGCTCGCGAAGACCTACGACGCGGACTCGCGCAAGAAAGTGGTGCCCGAGCTCATGCCGCGCGCCCTCTACTGGTTCCGCTGGGGCGCCGCGTACACCTGGGTGAGCGGCATCCTCTTGCTCTGGGTGGTCTACTGGGCGGGGAACGCGATGGGCAACGACCGCATGTCCAGCTACGGGTCCGGAGGGATCGGCCTCTTGATCGTGCTCATCGGGTTCGTCGTCTACGACCTCCTCTGGAAGAACATGAAGAACGAGACCACCGGCATGATCGTTTCGCTGGTCCTCTTCGCGCTGGTGGTCTTCATCTTCCACCTGTTCATGGGCGGCCGCGCAGTCTTCATCTATGCCGGAAGCCTGTTCGGCACCATCATGGCGGCCAACGTCTGGATGCGGATCTGGCCGAACCAGCGGAAGATCATCGCGGGCGTGAAAGGGACCGGGCCAGCGGCTGATCCCTCGATCCCGGCGATCGCTTCCCTGCGCAGCAAGCACAACACGTACATGTCCTTCCCCCTGATCTTCTTCATGGTGTCGAACCATTTCCCGACCGTGTACGGCGCCGATGCGGCGTGGGTGGTGGCCATCGTCTTCGTGATCGTCGGCTGGGGAATCACCAAGTTCCTGTTCAACAAGTCGGCCACGCCCGCCCCGGCGAAGTTCTAGGCCCGACGACGTTCTCGGGAGAGAAACGTGCAGAGCGTGAACCTGATCACCGATGCGCGGTACTCGGAGGACAAGCCCAACGTCCTGCACGCCGTGAAGACGGACCAGCTCCTGGTGGACGGCGTCTATCTCAAGGGCGGCCAGACGCTGGGCTGGAAGAAGCATCCGGACGCGGACCGCGCATTCGTCTGCGTGCAGGGCGCCGGTGAGCTGATCCTGGAGACCATCGCCGCCGGCAACGAATTGCGCATTCCGCTCGGGCCCGGCGCCGTCGCCCTCGCCCCGCGAGGGGTATTCTTCGATCTGATCGCCGGCCCCGGCGGCATGGTCTGCTCGGCGCTCAGCAAGTTTCCCGTCCGGGTCGTCGAGAAAGGCTAGACTCAAACTTGGCGTGCTTGGCGGTTGGTCCGAAGAGATGAGTTGTGCCGAAAGGCCGAGACCTGAAGCGGCTCCCGGCCCGCCTGCGGCTGGTCGCCGATCGCGACGAACCGCTTCTCGGCTTCCTGGTTCGCCGCGGCGGAGTCGGCGAGGAGCTGGCGCGTGCGGCGATCGCGAGAGGCGGCGCGTTCGTCCGCGGCAAACGCGTACCGGACCCGACGATCGCGCTCCACGTCGGAGATCGGGTCGAGCTGGCGCTGCAGGCGCCGGATGTCTCCCCGCTGGGTCGTGACCGCGTCCTCCATCTGGACGAGCAGGTGCTCGCCGTCGACAAGCCCGCGGGAGTGGCGGCGCAACAGGATCTCGCCGGCGGTCCCGCGCTGCCCGAACTCTGCAGCGCGCTCTTGCGGGAGCTCGGCGAAGGGCAGTCGCAGGCGCTGCTCGTTCACCGCCTCGACCGCGGCACGACCGGAGTCACCGTCCTCGCGCGTACCCGGCGCGCGCAGGCGGCGCTCCTGCTGGAATTCCGCGCCCACCGGGTGCGCAAGGAGTATCGCGCGCTGGTCTCGCCTCCGCCCTCCGGCGATGAAGGCGTCAACGACAGTTCCGTCGGGTCGCGGCCGGCGCTGACGAAATGGCGCGTGGTCGAGCGCTACGTCAGCGCCGCCATGATCGCGGCGCTCCCGGAGACCGGGCGGACGCACCAGATCCGCCTGCACCTGCGCGATCTGGGATGTCCGCTGCTCGGCGACAAAGCGAACGGCGGCGAGGTCATTCTCACACGCCCCTCTGGCGCGCGGCACGACGTCAGCCGTCCGATGCTCCACGCGCTCTCGATAGGGCTGCGTCATCCCGCGGGCTTCGAGATGAACGTCGAGGCGCCCCTGCCCCCGGACTTCGAGGCGGCGCGCGCGTTCCTCGGCGCTGCGCGTTGAAAGCGGGCGGGGCGTCTGTTAGAGCAGCGCGCCATGGGCGAGAACATCGAGGCGAAAAAGGACGTTGGCCTTCTGATCGTGCAGAGCAAGGTTCGCGATCTGATCCGGGAGAAGGAGATGCGCACCTCGGACGAGTTCATCTCGGCACTGTCGGAACACGTCCGGGCCGCGGTGGAGAAGGCCGTGTCGCGGGCCAAGGAGAACGGGCGCAGCACGCTGCGCCCCGCCGATCTGTAGGCGACCTCCAGGCGAAAGTCGCGGCGCGGCGGCCACGCCGCTGCTACCCTCTGTTGCGTGAGACACATGCTGCCCAATGGGCTGACGCTGCTGGTCGAGGAGAACCACGCGGCGCCGGTGGTCGCCATCCAGGTCTGGGTGCGCGTCGGAAGCGCGGACGAGCGCGCCGACGAGGCGGGCCTGGCGCATCTGCACGAGCACATGCTCTTCAAGGGCACTGCGCGACGCGGGCCTGGGGAGATCGCCCGCACCATCGAGGCGTGCGGCGGCGAGATCAACGCGTGGACGAGCTTCGACCAGACCGTCTACCACCTCGTGCTGGCGTCGCAGTTCTTCGCCGAAGGCATGGACGTGCTCGCCGACGCGGTGACGAGCGCCGCCTTCGATCCGGGCGAGCTGCAGCGCGAGATCGAGGTCGTGTGCGAGGAGATCAAGCGCAGCATGGACTCCCCGACGCGAAAGCTCTCGCGCGAGCTGTTCGCCTCGGCGTTTTCCCGCCATCCCTATGGCAAGCCGGTGATCGGGACGGAAGAGAGCGTGCGCAGCTTCAGGCGCGAGGGCATCCTCCGGTTCTACCGGCGGTGGTACAAGCCGGAGAACATCGTCGTGATCGTCGTCGGCGACGTGCGCGAAGCGGAGGCGGTCCGGCTGGCGCAGAAGCTCTTCGCCTGGCCGCCCGGGCCGTTCGAGGCCGCGCCGGCGCGCCCTGCGGAGCCGCACCGGGAAGTGCCGCTGGCTCGGCTGCGGAAGGAGCCGCTCAAGGAAGGATACCTTTCCATCGCCTGGCCTTCGCCGCCGCTGGTGCACGAGGACGTGGCTGCCCTGGACGCGCTCGCCATCGTGCTCGGCCACGGCGAGGCTTCGCGGTTGCATCGGGCGATGAAGCGCGATCGGCTCCTCTGCACCGAGGTCCAGGCGAGCTGCTACACCCCGGTCGATCCCGGCCTCACCATCGTCGGGCTGACCCTGCAGCCCGCGAACGCCCGCGAGGCGGTGCGCGAGGCGCTGACCCAGACCTACCGCCTCCGCAGCGAGGAGGTGACGGCCGAGGAGCTCTCCATCGCCTGCCGTCTGCTGGAAGGCGACGCGGTGTACCAGCGCGAAACGGTGCAGGGCCAAGCGCGCAAACTCGGCTTCTACCAGTCGAGCGCTTCCGGCGTGGAGTTCGAGCAGCGCTACCTGGAGCAGGTCTCACGGCTCACGCCGGTGCGGCTGCGCGACGCGGCGGAACGTTGGATCGATCCGTCGGCCGCGGTGCTCGCGGCCCTCCTTCCCGAGCTGAACGCGCCTTCTGAAGGCGAGCTGCTCGAGCTGCTGGAGGAAGCGGCGCGACAGCGCCGGCCGCGAGCGCCCTCGTCGTCGGCCGCGCCGGAAAAGCGCGCGCCGGTGAGGTTTGCGGAGCACCCGAAGACCGGACCCCTGCTGCGCGAGGAGCTGCCCGGAGGCGGCGTGCTCTTGATCAAGGAGGAGCGTGCCGTCCCGCTGGTCGCGCTGCGCGCCGCGTGGCGGGGCGGGCTGCGCGCCGAGGATGCTTCGAATGCGGGCATCAACATGCTGCTCGCGCGCCTCGTCTCCAAAGGAACGCAGACACGGGGACCGGAGCGCCTGGTGCGGGAGATGGAGGCCATGGGCGGCTCCATCGGCGGGAATGCCGGCCGCAACAGCTTCGGGCTGCGCGCAGAGTTCCTCTCGCGGCATCTGGCAGAGGGATTCGACGTCTTCGCCGACGCCATCTCTGCCCCTGCCTTCCATCCCGAGGAGGTCCAACGCGAGCGCATGCTGCAGATCGACGAGCTCCGATCGCGCGAGGACAATCCGGCCGGAGTCGCCTTCCTGCTCTTCGGTGAAACGCTCTACCGCAGCCATCCGTACCGCTTCGACACGCTCGGCACCGAGAGCAGCGTGGCCCGCCTCGAGCCGGGACTGCTCGCGCAATACCGCGCAAGGCAGTACCCCGCGGCAGCGGTCACGCTCTCGATCGTCGGCGATGTGGATCCGGAGGAAGTGCGCGAGCGGGTCCGGCGAACGCTGACCGCGGCGCCAGCGGCGCGCGGCGCGATCGCGCCGGCCGGGGAAGAGCCGCCGCAGGCTCCGCGCTTCGCCGTGAAGACGCTGGACAAGGCGCAGGCGCATCTCGTCGTCGGGTTCCCCGGCGCGCGCCTTTCGGACGAATCTCGCTGGCCGCTGGAAGTGCTTTCGGCAGTCCTCTCCGGCCAGGGCGGGCGGCTCTTCGTCGAGCTTCGCGACAAGCGGAGCCTCGCCTACAGCGTGACCAGCTTCTCCATGGAAGGTCTCGATCCCGGGTATTTCGCCGTCTACATCGGCTGCGGACCCGGCAAGGTGGCCGAGGCCCTGGAGGGGATCCGAAACGAGCTGCGCCGACTGCGCGAGGAACCGATTGCGGCCGCGGAGCTGGAGCGGGCGCGCACGCACCTGATCGGCACCCACGCCATCTCGCTGCAGCGCAATTCGGCGCGCGCGGCTGTCTACGGGTTCGACGAGTGCTACGGCCTCGGGGCGGAGGCCTCCACGAGATATGCGGCGAACGTATCCGCGGTGAGCACGGCGGACGTCCTGGCCACGGCGCAGCGGGTGCTCATGCCATCGCGCGAGGTGATCGCGCTGGTCGCCCCGGAGGGAGCGGTTCCCGCGGAGCTTCGCCGGTGAGCTGGGCGCTGGTCCTGCTCGCGCCCCCCGAGGACCTCGAGATCCGTGCCGTCCAGCTGTTCGACCACGGCGCATTGGGAGTCGAGTTGCAGGAGCCGGGGATGCCGCTGATGCCTGGGACGCCGCCCTTGCCGGACGGCTGCGGGCGCGCCATCGCCCACTTCGCCGACGCGGAGGCAGCCTCGGAATCGGCGCTGTTCTTCGGCGCGGAGCCCCCCGTCGAGGTTCCCGAGCAGGACTGGAGCGTCGCCTGGCGCACGCACCACCGATCGATGCAAGTCGGCCCCCGCTCCTGGGTCCGTCCCCCATGGGAGAAACCGCCGCTCTCGGGCGTGGCCGTGGCCATCGATCCCGGGATGGCATTCGGCACCGGAAGCCATCCGACGACTGCTCTCTGTCTCGAGCGCTGCGACGAGCTCCTCTACCGGTTCCCCGGAGCCGACGTGCTCGACGTCGGCACCGGCAGCGGCGTCATCGCGCTGCTCGCGAAGATGCTGGGCGCCGGACGGGTGGTGGGAACGGAAAACGATGCAGTGGCGCTGGAGGCTGCCCGGCAAGGCGCTGCGCTGAACGGGATCGAAGGCATCGAATGGATGCTCGCCGACGACCCAGCGGCAGTGCCGGGCCGGTTCGAGATCGTGATCGCGAACATCCTGCTCAATACCCTCGAGGACCTGGCGCCCGCGATGGCCAGCAAGGTCGCCGATGGCGGGCGGCTCGTCCTCTGCGGCCTCCTCGCCGCCCAGGGCGATGCGGCCGAGCGCGCTTACGTCGCGCAGGGCCTGCGCCCCTCCGCCCGCAAGGAACGCGAAGGCTGGGTGCGCGTCGAGCTTTCCCGGCCGTGACGATGCACCGCCTGTTCGTGCCGCCGGACCAGCTGGCTGCTTCGGCGCGCGTGAAGCTGGCTGCGGAGCAGTCGCGCCATCTCGTCGCCGTCCTTCGCTTGCAGAGCGGAGCGGAGCTCGAGGTGTTCGACGGGCGCGGCGGGCGGTTCCGCGCCGTGCTCGCCGGGGACGAGCTGGAGATCCGGGAGGCGCTGCCCTCCGAGCGCCGCCGCGTCGATGCCGTTCTCGTCCAGGCGCTGGCGAAAGGCGAGAAGATGGATCTCGTGGTCAAGAAGGCCACCGAGCTCGGAGCGACGCGCGTCGTGCCGCTCGCGTCGGAGCGCGCGATCGTCCGCCTCGAGCGGGGCCGCGGCGAGGCGCGAGCGGAGCGGTGGCGCCGGATCGCGCAGGAAGCGGCCCGGCAGTGCGGTCGGGCAGATGTCCCGCGCGTCGACGAGCCTCTCGGCTGGGACGGCGTCGTGTCGCTGCTCCGCTCGGAACCCGACCGACGCGCGCTCCTGCTCGATCCCGGCGAAGGCGCGGTGCGCCTCGGCGACGCTGCGCGCGGCCTGTCCAGGGTCCTGATCGCGGTCGGTCCCGAGGGCGGCTTCTCGCCGGAAGAACGGCGGCGCGCGCAGGAGAACGGCTTCCTGAGCGTCGCGATGGGTCCGCTCGTATTGCGCACGGAAACGGCGGGACTCGCAGCGCTCGCCGTGGTCCTGCACGTGAACGGCGAGCTCGGATGAGAGCGCCTGCCCGCGCACACTTGGGCTGAACCCGCGTTGACACCGCGGCATCACAAGTATGGGTTTGATGTCAGGAGGCCGCCATGCGGCGTCTCGCGGGGTTTTTGACCATTTCGATGCTGTTCGCCTCATCCGTCGCGCGGGCTGAAGTGACCAGCGTGTCCGCTCGCGCACAGCTCTCCCTCTCGATCACTCCTGAAGAGCGCGTCTGCTCGGGCGTATTCGCGCCGCAGCCCTGGCGCGACGCTTCCGATCCCCTGTTCTTCGTGACCAGTCCGACGGCGCGGATGGACGAGACCGAGCTGTCTTCGGGCGTCCTCGTGCCGCTCGCCTCCATCCACTACGTCGCAGGAACGCTGCGCATCGTCCTGATCGGGACCCCGCTGCAGACGCAGGTCCAATTCACCCGCTTGGGGTGGCGACCCCGCTGGCCCTTCTGCTAGGCGCTCCCGCACCGGAGGTGCGGGTTTGCGCCTGCGTTTTTGGGTTGTAGCCGGTCGTGAAACGGTCCGAAGGCGACCGGTCAGTGCGAGCGCGCGTGCTCCAGGCAGTATTCGGTCAGCTTGCCGTGGCACCGCTCCTGGCAGTCGCAGACGCGGAATTCGAGATTTGGGTCGTCCGCATCGCTCTTGCCGCACTTCGCGCACACGCGCGCCTTTCGCGGCGGCGGAGCAAACGCGGGCGCGACCTTTGGCCGCATCACCCTCGCGCCGCGCATTCGTGAGCGCAGCGTGCCGCCGCAGAAGATGAGAAAGTCGCCGAGCGCTACCGCGACAGCGGCTCGGGTGGCGAAATCTCCGCTGATCAGCGCGTAGACCATCAGGCCGCCGCTGAACAGGCCCAGATACTTCACCTTCACCGGCAGGATCAGCAGCAGCACTTCGAAATCCGGGAACTCCGCCGCGAAAGCGAGCAGCAGGGCTTCGGCGACGTATCGCCCGCTCACCGGGCCGAGGGCGAAGCCGACGGCGAGTGTCCCGAGCGCGCCGAGAAAGAAGAAGAGATCGAAGCGAAAGCTGCCCCATTGCGCCTCCAGGGCGCTGCCCATCGTGTGCAGGAACCAGAGCCCGATCGCGGTCCAGAGCAGGCCGTAACCGGTGACCGGTCCCGTCGGCGCGAACAGGAACGTGACGACGCGCCAGACCTCGCCGCGCAAGACGGCATCGGGGTAGAGCCAGAGCAGGTGCGCCACGTCAGGGCGGGCGAAGACGAGAAGGTGCAGCGCACCCGAGATTCCGACGATCCAGAGGATGATGCCCTCCGGCGCGTGCCGGCCGAAGCGGCGCTCGAGGCGGGCGAGAAGCGACTCCACTGCGCCTGATTAACATCAGCAGGGCAGGGAAAAACGGAGAATTTCAGCGAACGCTGCTACGTTACCGGCTCGAGCCTGTTACAAGAGCGAGCCGATATGGATCCGATCGCGCGATTCGTCGAGCTCCTGGAGCGGGCCAAGCAGACTCCCTCGATCGCCGACCCGACCGGGATGACGCTCTCGACCGTAGGCGCGGACGGCCGCCCGTCGGGCAGGGTCGTGCTGCTGAAGGGGGTCGACGCGCAGGGCCTGGTCTTCTACACGAACACCCGCTCGCGCAAGGGGCGAGACATCGCCGCGCGCCCGGACGTATCGCTCACGTTCTGGTGGCCGCATCTCGAGTCGCAGGTCCGCTTCGAAGGGAAGGCGGTGCTGGTGAGCGAGGCGGAAGCGGACGCATACTTCGCGACCAGGCCGCGGCTCTCGCAGCTGGGCGCCTGGGCATCCGATCAAAGCGCCCCGCTGCGCTCACGGGAAGAGCTGGAGGGGAGGTTCGCAGAGCTCGAGCGCCGCTACCAGGCAAAGACGGTCCCGCGGCCGCCGCACTGGTCCGGCTATCGCGTGGTGCCCCTTTCCGTGGAGTTCTGGTGGAACCGCCCCGGGCGGCTGCACGAGCGCGAGCTGTACACCCGTGCCTCCGCGCAGGGGGCCTGGACGAGGACGCTGCTGAACCCGTGACGACAGCGGGACGCCATCAAGATGGTGGTGACGACAGGGGAACACCATCAAGATGGTGTCCGCGTCACTTCTGCGCCTTCGGTCCGACCATCTCCTCCGGGCGCACCCACTGATCGAACTGCTCCGAGGTGACGAAGCCGAGCTTCAGCGCCGCTTCCTTCAGCGTGATGCCTTCCTTGTGCGCCGTCTTCGCGATCTTCGCCGCTTTGTCGTAGCCGATGTGCGGGTTGAGCGCGGTGACCAGCATCAGCGACTCACGCATCAGCTTGGCGATGCGCTCGCGGTCGGGCTCGATGCCCAGCGCGCAGTTGTCGTTGAAGCTCCTGCATCCGTCGGCGAGCAGCCGCACCGACTGCAGGAAGTCGTGGATGATGAGCGGCTTGAAGACGTTCAGCTCGAAGTTCCCCATGGCGCCGCCCAGATTGACGGCGACGTCGTTGCCCAGCACCTGGGCGCAGAGCATCGTCATCGCCTCGCTCTGCGTCGGGTTCACCTTGCCGGGCATGATGGAGCTGCCGGGCTCGTTCTCCGGGATCTTCAGTTCGCCGAGCCCACACCGGGGACCGGACGCGAGCCAGCGCACGTCGTTCGCGATCTTCGTCAGCGAGGCGGCGAGCGTCTTCAGCGCGCCGTGGGCGAAGACGAGTGCGTCGTGCGCCGCCAGGGCCTCGAACTTGTTCGGGGCCGAGGTGAAGGGATGCCCGGTCAGTCTGGAGATCTCCGCGGCGACGCGGTCGCCGAACTCGGGGTGCGCGTTCAGCCCCGTGCCCACGGCAGTGCCGCCGATCGCCAGCTCGCGCAGGTGCTGCAGCGAGCTCTCCACGTGGCGGATCCCGTGGTCGAGTTGAGCGACCCAGCCGCCGATCTCCTGCCCCAGGGTGAGCGGGGTCGCATCCTGCAGGTGGGTGCGGCCGATCTTGACGATGTCGCGGAACTCCTCCGACTTCCGCGCGAGCGTGTCGCGCAGGACGCGGATCGAGGCGATGAGGTGATCGACGATCGCGGGCACCGCCGCCACGTGCATGGCCGTGGGAAAAACGTCGTTCGACGATTGCCCTTTGTTCACGTCGTCGTTCGGGTGGACGAGCCGGTCCTCGCCGCGCCGCCCGCCGAGGATCTCGCTGGCGCGATTCGCCAGCACCTCGTTCATGTTCATGTTGGTCTGCGTGCCCGAGCCGGTCTGCCACACCGCCAGCGGAAACTCGCCGTCGTGCTTGCCCGCGATCACCTCGTCGGCGGCCTCGATGATCGCCCTGCCCTTCTTCGAGTCGAGAACGCGCAGATCCATGTTGACCTGCGCCGCGGCGCGCTTCACCTGCGCGAGCGCTTTGATCAGCGCCGGAGGCATCTTTTCGCTGCCGATCCGGAAGTTTTGCAGCGAGCGCTGCGTCTGCGCGCCCCAGAGCCTCTCGGCGGGAACCTCGATCGGGCCGAAAGTGTCCTTCTCGATGCGGCTGGCCATGCGCGGCTCCTGTCAGCAGGCGCGCGCTGCATAGCGCCGTTGCTGCTTGCAGACAAGCTGACCGGCAATTTGTTGACCGGGCCGGCAGCCGACGTACCTTCGCGCGATGCAGCGGCCGTTCGATTCGGGTCCCGCAGGGCCAGTGGACGTCGCAATCTCCGACGTGCCCGTGGCGCCGGTCGCGGTGTCGTTCGTTTCGGAACCTCCCGCGGATATCCCGGGACCGGCGCCGCGCCGGGCACCAGGGCGGGCCTCGGGAGCGCGGCGGGTCGCGGGTTGGGCCATCGACCTGGCGTTTCTCGTCGTCGCCCTGGCGGCGCACGTCTTCGTGGCTGCGCGGCTCTGCGGCATGCTTCGCTCGGCGCCCGACCTGGTGCTGGTCGCGCCCGCGCTCTGGATCTCGGTGGGCGCCGTCCTTGCGCTCGCCTGGTCGTGGGTCTTCACGGCGCTCTGGAGCCGGACGCCGGGTATGGCATTCACGGGGCAGCGGCTGTGCACGCTCGATGGCCGGCCGCTCGGACCGGTCGCGGCATTTGCGCGCGCGCTGCTCGCGGTGCTGTCCGGCGCGCTCGGCATGTTCGGTTTCGTCCTGGCGCTGTTCGATCTCCGCGGGCAGACGCTCCACGACAAGCTCTGCGGCTGCGTTGCGATCGTTGACTGAGCCGCTAGACCAGTCGCAGCCGCCGAAGGCGCGGCTCAGTCGCGGCCGCCGAAGGCGGCTTAGCGACTGTGTCTTTAGACTGTACTCTCTACGCGATGCATTCTACCCTCGACCGCCGTGGCTGAAGCCAAGCAGTACGTCCTCCCCATGCCGAGGCGCCGCGGGGTGATCTTCTTCCTGCTCGCGAACGTCTTCGCGTTCGCGCTCTGCGCCTGCATCTGGGCGCTGTTCTGGTACGGAGACTTCTTCACGCCGGCGGCGCGCGCCATCTGGGGTTTCCTCGCTGCGCATTCGGGGTGGACGGTCGGAGCGGCGCTGTCTCCCCTGTTCGCAGCGCTGGTACTCGGTTACGGCTACATGCGCCGCGCGATGGCCCGGCGGGCGCGCGAGAAGGCAGAGGCGCTCGCTCTCGCCGCGCGCCGCGCCGGCACGCAGCTCCCGCAATAGCTTGCTGCCGCTTCTCCTCGCCGCGGTGCTGGTGCCAGCGTCCGCGGACGTGGTGCTCTCCGTCGAGGACGCGTCCGGGCTGCGAGCACTGCTGGAGAAGGCCGGGGCGTACGCGCCGTCGCTGGCGCCGGAGCCGGTAGGCACGACGCTGCGCGACCGCGTCGGTGTCGATCTGCTCGCCAGGACCTCCCAATGGGGCCTCGCGCCGCGCGGGGCGAGGATGCTGGTCTTCTCGCACGATGGCGCCGGACTGATCGCCCCGGTGCGCAATGCGGGCAGGGCGAAGAAGATGGTCGCGTCCTGGATCGCCGAGGATCCGCAGCGCCGTGCGGGACGCGTGGCGGGCCTGCGGCTTTTGACGGCGTCCGGCCGCAATCCGGCTGCGCTGCTGGCGGCGATGTCGCGGCCCGCGCCGCTCCCTGCCGCCCTGGCGGCAAGAGCGAGTGGCCCGACGTGGCTCTGGCTGCGTCTACTGGAGCCGCTGCGGGCAGCCGTCCTCGCCATCGACGCGGGCAGCACCGGAATCGTCGCGCGCGGGCTCGTCGTTGCAGGCGCTCCGGTCCTCTCCGGGAGCGCGCCGGCTGGATGCGCAGCCGGCATCGCCTGCCTGCGCGCGGGCGTCGCGCCAGCCGGCCGCCGCGCGATCGAAGTCGCGCTCGCCCAGCTCGGCGTGCCGGCGCAAGCGGAGCTGCACCGCGCCTCGCGCGTGGAGGAACGCCTCGACGGCGTCGACGTGCACATGCTCTCCGACGGGCCGTCGCTCGGGCGGGCGTTCCGCGTCGCCCCCGTCTTCGATGCGGCGCCGGCCGGCGGGCCCTCGCTCGACGCGAGCGTCGCGCTCGTGGATCTCGACGTGGTGCTCGCTCGACTGACCCCGCTCGATGCGCTGCGCGGGCCGCTCGCCACGGGAGCGTATGCCTTCCACCTGCTCTACGGATCGCTGCTCCGCAACGCGGGACCACTCACGCTCACCGGCAACCCACGCGCGGAAGGGGCAGAGATCGAGTTGCGATTGCCGCTCCGGTGATCTAGTCGCCGTTGTACACGCCGACCGAGCCGCGGCGGAACGCAACGAGGATTCGCCGTTTGGACGTAGCGGTCGCGGGCTGCACCTGGATGTCCCAGACCGCGCTGTTCGTCTGCGCGCCCAGAGAACGGTAGTGCAGCACGGTTCCCCTCGCGGCCGCTCCGGAGCAGGGGGCGTGCCAGCGAGCGCGCCCAGCGCGCCGACCGACTTCGTGGGCAGCACGTCCGTCGCATCCGCGACGAAGTGGCCGTCGTGATCGATCAGCCGAAGGCCGTTCGTCCACGAGCCAATCCAGGCGTCGCCGTTTGCCAGTACGGCGACGCCGGTCACTTCGTCAAAGACCCAGTCGCTCGGGTTCTTGTAGTCCGGTTCCTGCGAGAGCCAGTTGCCGTGGGCGGCGTCCCTGCGCTCGCTCACCGGATCGGGCCAGATGTCCATGCGGTTCCAGAAGGCCGCCTGCGCGGCCGGATCGTCGGCGATGTTGGCGGGATTGTGATCCTTGCTGACGTACAGCTCGGTCCGGAGTTGCGCGCGCCAGAAGTCGCCCAGTTCTTCTCCCATGCGGAACCACGTAGTGCGCGTGCGGCCGCCGAACCAGACGTCGAAGAACGTGTTTCCTTGGCCGTCGACATGCGGCCAGGTGTCGATCGCGATGCCGTAATACCCGCCCGTGATGAACCAGCCGTGCGAGTCGTTGATCGCCGGATGGGAGTGCTCGTAGTTGCCGGAGCAACCGCGGTGGCCATTGCAGCCGGGATTGCCTTCGTAATCGGCGAAACCGAGGGCGAAGCCGTGGTTGGCTCCGAACCACACATAGTTCGTCCCGCGCTGCCAGACGAGCAGGGGGCGTGCCAGCGAGCGCGCGGCGGCAGATGAAGGCGCGTGAGAAACCTGGTTCTCACGGGAGGTAGAATTCGCACCCGGCAGTGCACAAAAAGGACGTATCTGCGCGCTCTACGGTGAAGCCTTTTGGACTTGGCCGTGTGAAACATCGAGGTCCGTCCACGTCCAGACATCGGGGTGCGCCCCTGCTATTCATTCCCGCCATGGATGCCGAAGCCTGCTACCGCGCGGTCCAGGGCCGCGATGGACGCTTCGCCGGCCGCTTCTTCCTCGGCGTGCGGACGACGAACATCTATTGCCGTCCAGGCTGCCCGGCGCGTTTGCCGCGCCGCGAAAACGTGGTCTTCTTTCCTTCCGCGGCTGCCGCGCAGGCCGCCGGCTACCGCGCCTGCCTCCGCTGCCGCCCCGACGCGGCTCCCGGCTCTCCCGCCCAGGCCGGCACCGCGGCCACGCTCTCGCGCGCTCTCCGCCTGCTCGAGGAGTCCGGCGATCCGTCGGGCCTCGCGGAGCGGCTGGGCGTCACCGATCGCCACTTGCGCCGCCTGTTCGCGCGACATCTCGGCGCTTCTCCTGCCGAAGTCCTGCGCACGCGCCGGTTGCATCTCGCCCGGCAGCTCCTGGAGAATTCGTCGCTCCGGATCATCGACGTCGCCCACGCCGCCGGCTTCCACAGCCTTCGCCGCTTCAACGAGGCGGTGCGCCGCGGGTTCGGGCGCACTCCCTCGCAGCTTCGGGCGAAGCCTGCCGCGGACGCGGGGGCGGAACTCTCGTTGCGGTTGCCGTTTCGCCCGCCGCTCGATTTCGAGGCGCTGCTCGCGTTCTTCGCGGCGCGCGCGCTGCCGTCCATCGAGGAGGTCCGCGACGGCACCTGGCGGCGCCGGTTGCCGGAAGGCTGGCTGGAAGTGCGTCGCGGTGGACCTTCGCATCTGGAGGCGAGCATGCCGGCGGCCTTGGCGCCGCGGGCACTCGAGATCGCCGCCCGCATCCAGCGCGTGTTCGATCTGCGCGCCGACCCCGGACCGATTCTCGAGCACCTCGGACGCGACGCCGTCCTGAAGCCGTTCCTCAGGCCGGGACTGCGAATCCCAGGCGCGTGGGATCCGTTCGAGATGGCCGTGCGCGCGATCCTCGGCCAGCAGATCTCGGTGCAGCGCGCGCGAGCGATGGCGATCGAGCTGATCGAGCAGTTCGGAGGTTTCCCGACTCCGGCCCGGCTCGCCGGGGCGGAGCTGCGGGGCATGCCGGCGGTGCGGGCAAACGCCATCGTCCAGCTCGCCCGGAGCGCCCGCGACGGACACGTGCGGCTGGATGGATCACGGGACCTCGACGCGGTCTCGGCGGCGCTCTGCAAAGTCCCCGGCATCGGCGACTGGACCGCGCAGCTCGTGGCGCTCCGCGGGCTCGGTGAACCCGACGCATTCCCCGCTTCCGACCTGGGCCTTTGCCGTGCCCTCGGACGGACACCGAGCGCTCTGCTCGAGCGCGCGGAGACCTGGCGGCCGTGGCGGGCGTATGCCGCAGCCGCCATCTGGCTTTCCTGAAGGAGTGAACATGCTTCGCGTTGATACAGTCGAGACCCCGATCGGCCCGATCCACCTCGCGCTTCGCGGCGATGCCCTCCACGCCCTGCGCTTCGATGAGCCGTTCGAAGGAACGCGGGCGCCGACGCCGATCAGCGACCAGGTGCGGGCGTACTTCGCCGGCAACGTGCGCGCGTTGGATGGGGTTGCGGTCGATCCGGACGGCACGCCATTCCAGCGGCGTGTCTGGGCCGCCTTGCGCGCGATTCCGCCGGGCGAGACCCGCACGTACGGCGAGCTGGCGCGGCAGCTCGGCACGCACCCGCGCGCCGTCGGCTCGGCAAACGGCAGCAATCCCGTGTGCCTCGCCATCCCCTGCCACCGGGTGATCGCGTCCGACGGCAAGCTGTGCGGTTACGCCTGGGGAGAGGAGCGGAAGCGCTGGCTCCTGGCCCACGAACGGCGCTGACCTCCACTACCCGGCAAGCGCGGCTTTCAGTCGCGGCCGCCGAAGCGGCTCAGTCGCGGCCGCCGAAGGCGGCTTAGCGACTGTGTCTTGGACTGTACCGGCTGCGAGATGTGTTCTACGTTCGTCGCGGCATGAGCGACCACACGAAGAAGCCGCCGCCGGAGCCGTCCGGCGGCATGTCGTCCGCCCAGCGCCAGGAGCGCCTCGCGGGCTTGCCGGCGCGGGAGAAGCTCGCCGCGCTCGACGCGCAAGCGGAGCTCGGCGGCGGCCAGGAGCGCATCGACAAGCAGCACCAGGAAGGCAAGCTGACCGCGCGCGAGCGGATCGAGCTGCTGCTCGATCCCGGCAGTTTCATCGAGCTGGACAAGTTCAAGACGCACCGCGCGGACGACTTCGGGATGTCGGAGAAGAAGATCCTCGGCGACGGCGTGGTCACGGGCTACGGCAGCGTCGAGGGACGGCAGGTGTTCGTCTTCGCGCAGGACTTCACCGTGTTCGGCGGATCGCTGAGCGGCGCGTACGCGGAGAAGATCTGCAAGGTGATGGACCTCGCGGTCAGCACCGGATGCCCGGTGGTCGGGCTCAACGATTCCGGGGGCGCCCGGATCCAGGAAGGCGTGGTCTCGCTCGCCGGCTACGCGGAGATCTTCTACCGGAACGTGTCCTCGAGCGGCGTGGTGCCTCAGCTCAGCGCCATCCTCGGCCCCTGCGCCGGCGGCGCCGTCTACTCGCCCGCCATGACCGATTTCATCGTGATGGCGAAGAGCTCGTCGTACATGTTCATCACCGGCCCGGACGTGATCAAGACCGTCACGCACGAGGAGGTGACCAAGGAAGACCTGGGCGGCGCGCAGACGCACAACGCGCGCAGCGGCGTCGCGCACTTCGCCGCCGAAGACGAAGCGGCCGCGATCCGCGTCCTGCGCGAGCTGCTCTCGTTTCTCCCCTCGAACAACCTGGACGATCCGCCGCTGGTCGCCTCCGAGGATCCGCCCGACCGCCGCGACGAAGTCCTCAAGACCATCGTCCCGGAAAACCCGAACAAGCCGTACGACATCAAGGAAGTGATCCGCGCCGTGGTGGACGACCGCCACTTCTTCGAGGTGCACGAGCACTTCGCGAGGAACATCGTCTGCGGGTTTGCCCGCCTCTCGGGCCGCAGCGTGGGCGTGGTGGCGAATCAGCCCGCGGTGCTCGCCGGCGTCCTGGACATCGACGCTTCGCGCAAGGGCGCACGCTTCGTGCGCACCTGCGATGCGTTCAACATCCCGCTGGTCACGTTCGTGGACGTACCGGGCTTCTTGCCCGGGACGGCGCAGGAATGGGACGGCATCATCACGCACGGCGCCAAGCTCCTGTACGCCTTCGCCGAAGCAACGGTCCCGAAGCTGACCGTGATCACGCGCAAGGCGTACGGAGGCGCATACGACGTGATGGCGTCCAAGCATATCCGCGCCGACGTCAACCTGGCCTGGCCGACGGCGGAGATCGCCGTGATGGGGCCGGAGGGAGCGGTGACAATCGTCTTCCGCAATGAGCTGACGAAGGCGCGGGACGCGGAGAAGGCCAAGAAGGATCTGGTGCAGAAATACCGCGACACGTTCGCGAACCCGTACAAGGCCGCCGAGCTCGGATACGTGGACGAAGTGATCCTTCCCGAGGACACGCGGCCGCAGCTCTGCCGGGCTCTGCAGATGCTCCGCAACAAGCGACAGGAAGTCCCCCAGCGCAAGCACGGGAACATCCCGCTCTGAGCGCATTTCATGATCTGTACAACCTCAAAACAATAGCCGCATACCCGCGCCTTCGGCGCGGGAGCGGCTAAGATCGGCCCGTGCACTGGAACGTCTCCGAACGCGTGGGCCGGATCCGCTGGGTTTTCCTGCCGCTGGGTCTCGCCGCGCTGGTCGCGGTCGGCGCGCATGCGGCCGCGGACGTGGTCGGCGACCGGGTGCTCTGGCTGGTCGACCGCGTGGACGCGTTCTTCGACGCCATCTGGTCGAGCTGGTCGTTCACCGCGCCGCTGGTGGAGGTGATCGGGCTCACGCAGCGCACCTGGTTCGCGCGCGCCGTGGCGCTCTGTTGGGAGCTGGCGGCCGACGCGCTGATCGCGGTTCCGCTGCTCGGCTACGAAGAGCGCGACGCCGCGCGGGAATGGCAGCTCGGGCGCGACATGTTGCGGCGGATCCGCTCGCCCCTTCTGCTGGTCCGCCCGGCGGCGACGCTGCTGGTCGGCATCGCGGGAGCATTCTCGCTGGCGAGGATGGTGCAAGGCTCCGTGCAGCTCGCCGTCCATCTCTCCTGGCTCGCCCATTTCCTCCGCGCGCTGATCCTCGTCGCGGTGCTCGTCGTGCTGGTGCCTCGGGCGGTGTTCCGATCGGTCGAGCACGAGCGCACGGCACCGTACCGCATGGCGGCGGCGGTCGTCTTGTTGCCCTTGCTCATCGCGGCGGTGCTCTCCTGGCGATGAGAGAACGCCTCCCGCTGCTCGAGCTGCTGCTTTCCGCCCTCTGCCTCTGGGCCGGGTGGTACCACACGCCCGCCGGCGCGCTGGTGCGGACGGCAGGGGCGTGGATCTTCGGGACCCGCAGCACCGCGCGTCCGCTCCTGGCTTACTTCGCGGCGGGCACGCTCGTGCCGCCCCGTCCGCCTCCGCCTCTCGCGGGTCCGGTGCCACCGGCGCAGGCGCTCGCGTACGGAGCGGCCGCGGTCCTCGACGGATCTCCCGCCGAGCTTGCGCCCCGGATCCGCGCGCTCGCGCAGCGGCTCGGATCCGACGATGCGGCGCTGCTGGCGCTCTTCTGCGGCGAGGACGCGGCGCGCTTCGCCGTCGCGGAGGCCCGGTCGTCCGCTCTGGACGATCTGGCGCGCGCGCTCCCTCCCCGGTCGGAAGCCTGTGTCGCCCGGGCAGCGCAGGCGGCGATGCTGGGCGGCGCGTACGCGCTCGGATGGCCCCTGCCCGAGTCGGTGCGGATCACCTCGCTGTTCGGCGTCCGCGACCACCCGATCCTCGGCGGCCGCCGGCTGCACGCCGGAGTCGACCTGGGAACGTCGATCGGCACCCCGGTGCATGCCGTCGCCGCCGGCGTGGTGCGCCGAGCCAGCAGCGACGGCATCAACGGGCGGATCGTCGTGCTCGATCACGGCCACGGCGTCGTCACCACCTATTGCCACAACGACGCGCTGATGGTGCGCGACGGGCAGCACGTCGACAAGGGCCAGACGATCGCGCGCTCCGGCAGCACGGGGCTCACCACCGGACCGCACTTGCATTACCAGATCGACCTGGCGGGAGAGCCGGTCGATCCTCTGCGCTTCCGCGCCCAGCACCCGAAGACGGCGCTGGGCGCGACCGACTGAACACCGACGTTGTCGTCTCGCCCGCGCGGTGTGGATGGCAGGAGAGTTCTGCTAGGGTGCGCCGCCGTGACCATCGCCAAAGTCCTGATCGCGAATCGCGGCGAGATCGCGGTGCGGGTCGCGCGCACCTGCGGGGAGATGGGCATCCGCACGGTCGCCGTGTACAGCGACGCGGACCGCGCCGCGCTGCACGTCCGGTCCTGCGACGAAGCGGTGCGGGTGGGCCCCGCGGCGTCGCGCGAAAGCTACCTGGCGATCGACAACGTGATCGCAGCCTGCAAGGCGACTCGCGCGGACGCCGTCCACCCGGGGTACGGCTTCCTCTCCGAGAACGCCGCCTTCGCGCGCGCCTGCGCGAGCGCCGGAATCGCATTCATCGGTCCGCCGCCCGAGGCGATCGAGGAGATGGGCGAGAAGACGCGGGCCCGCCGCAGGGTGATCGACGCCGGGGTCCCTGTCGTGCCCGGGCTGAAGGAGCCCATTCCGGAGGGCGGCGAGGCCGCGGCCAAGGACTACGCGCTCTCCATCGGGTATCCGATCATGCTCAAGGCGGCGGCCGGCGGCGGAGGCAAGGGGATGCGCCTGGTGGCCGTTCCGAAAGACTTCGACTCCGCGCTGGCCACCGCGCAGCGGGAAGCCCTGAACGCCTTCGGCGATGCGCGGGTGTACATCGAGAAAGCAGTGGCGCGCCCGCGGCATGTGGAGATCCAGGTCTTCGCGGACACCCACGGCAACTGCATCTGGCTCGGCGAGCGCGAATGCAGCGTGCAGCGGCGCCACCAGAAGGTGATCGAGGAGACGCCCAGCGCCATCGTCACGCCCGAACTGCGCGCCGAGATGGGCCGGGTGGCGGTCAGCGCGGCGAAGGCGGTGAGATACGTCGGCGCGGGAACCGTCGAGTTCCTCGTCGACGGCAACACCCGCACCTTCTATTTCCTGGAGATGAACACCCGCCTGCAGGTCGAGCACCCCGTCACCGAATGGTGCACCGGGCTCGATCTGGTGCGCTGGCAGATCGAGGTCGCCGCCGGCGGCCACCTGCCCTGGACGCAGCAAGACGTGCTCGAGAACCTGCGCGGCCATGCCATCGAGGCGCGTCTGTACGCCGAGGACCCGGCGAGGAACTTCCTCCCCAGCCCCGGCACCATCCTCGAGCTGAGGCTCGCGGAGGGGCCCGGCGTGCGCAACGACTGCGGCGTCGAGAGCGGGAGCGAAGTGCCGCGCTACTACGATCCGATGATCGGCAAGCTCGCGGTCTGGGCGCGGACGCGGGAGGAAGCCATCGCCCGGCTGCGGCGGGCGCTGGGCGAGACGGTGGTGAAGGGAATCACCACCAATGCCTCGTACCTCGCGCGCGTGCTGGAGCTGGAAGAGTTCCGCAAGGGCGACTACGACACCGGTCTACTGGCGCGGGCGCAGGATCGGCTGCTGCGGACGGAGAAGACCGGCGACGAGGAGATCGCGCTCGCGGCCGCCGCGATCTGGCAATGCGAGCAGGACCAGCGCGCGGCGCTGCGCCAGGCAGCGGCGAACGCGACCGGCGAGTCGGCGTGGGGACGCGCCGGACGGCTCGGATCGTTGCGGAGGTCCCGGTGAGGTACACCGCCATCCTGGGCGGCGAGGAGCGCCTGATCGAGATCACGCCCCGCGAGAACGGGTACCACGTCGTCATCGACAAGAAGGTGCTGGAGGTGGATGCGGTCCACCTCCAGGGATTCGCCCTGAGCCTGATCGCGGGGACCCGCAGCTACCGGTGCGACATCGAGCCGGGCAAGGACGGGCGGAGCGCCGTCCTGGTCGGCGAGACCGTGTATCCGCTGGAGATCCTGGACGAGCGCAAGCTGCGGATGCGGCGCGCCTCCGGCAAGTTCACGCTGGAAGGGCCGCAGCGCGTCGATGCCCCCATGCCCGGGAAGGTGACGCGCGTGCTGGTGAAGGTCGGCGACGAAGTGCGGGAAGGCCAGGGGCTCGTGGTCGTCGAGGCGATGAAGATGGAGAACGAGCTGCAGAGCCCCAAAGCGGGCAGGGTCACCGAGCTGCACGCAGTGGAAGGCGCGGCGGTGGAGTCGGGAGCGAAGCTCGTGGTCGTCGCCTGATTCGAGGAAGCTCGCGTGAAACACAAGCGCCGGGTCCTTGCGCAGCGTGTCCGGCGGAATTGCGCTACAAGCGGGCCCGATGGGCGCGGAATCGGCCTACCTGCACGGGACCTCTCCTGCCGAGCAGGGACGCCTGTCGCTGCTCAATCGGCTGATGAACGAAGCCGCGATGCGGGAGCTCGCCATCTCGAAGGGCGATCTCATCATCGACTTCGGCTGCGGTCTCGGGCAGCTCTCGCTCGACATGGCGCGCGCGGCCGGCACGCGCCTGGTCGGCATCGAGCGCAGCGAGGAGCAACTGGCGCGGGCGGAGCGCCATGCGCTTCTCGATCTGCGCCTGGGCGACGTCAGCGATCCTCCGCTCCGGGACCACGAATGGGGCTCGTTCGATCTCGCGCACGCGCGCTTCGTTCTCGAGCACGTCCGCGAGCCCCTGGAGGTCGTGCGGCACATGGTCCGCGCGGTACGGCCCGGCGGGCGCATCGTCCTGCAGGACGATGACCACGACGTCTTCCGCTGCTGGCCCGAGCCCGCGGGGTTCACGCCGCTGTGGAAGGCCTTCCAGCGCAGCTACGACCGCCTCGGGTGCGACCCGTACATCGGGCGGCGGCTGGTCTCGCTGCTGCACGACGCCGGCGCGGCGCCGGTGCGCTCGACCTGGATCTACTTCGGTTCCTGCGCCGCGGAACCGAAGTGGCCCGGCTTCGTCGAGAACATCCACAGCCAGCTCGCCGGCGCCCGGGAAGCGATGATCGAAGGGGGCCTCCTCGGCTCGGCGGAGATCGATGCGGCCCTCGTCGCATTCCGCGAGTGGGCGCACCGGCCGGAGGCAGCCATCTGGTACTCGATCTGCTGGGCGGAAGGAGCGCGAAGATGACGGCGCTGGAGAAGTGGGCGCGGGAGGTCTACGGCAAGACGGCGGCGAAGCCCGGGGCCCTGCGCAAGGCGCTCTTCGAGACCTCCAGCGGCATCGAGGTGAAACCGCTCTACTCTCCCGACGAGCCGTCGCCGTCCATCGGCTTTCCCGGCCAGTTCCCGTTCACCCGCGGCGTGCAACCGACGATGTACCGCGGGCGCTTCTGGACGATGCGGCAGTATGCGGGATTCGGCACCGCGGAGCAGACCAACTCGCGGTTCCATTACCTGCTGGCGTCAGGCCAGACCGGCCTCTCGACCGCGTTCGACCTGCCGACGCAGATGGGCCACGACTCCGACAGCCCGCGCGCGCGGGGCGAGGTAGGCCGGGTCGGAGTGGCCATCGATTCCGTCGACGACATGGAGCGCCTCTTCAAGGACATCGACCTTGGCAAGGTGTCCACGTCGATGACCATCAACGCCACCGCCGCGACGCTGCTCGCGCTCTACCAGGCGGTCGGCGAGGCCCACGGCACCGAGCCCGCCGCGCTGTCGGGGACGATCCAGAACGACGTGCTGAAGGAGTACATGGCCCGCGGCACGTACATCTATCCGCCCGGACCCTCGATGCGGCTGATCACCGACACTTTCGAATACTGTTCGAAGACGGTGCCGAAGTGGAACCCCATCTCGATCTCCGGCTACCACATCCGGGAAGCAGGTTCGACCGCCGCGCAGGAGATCGCCTTCACGCTGGGCGACGGCATCGCATACGTCCAAGCCGCCGTGAAGCGCGGCCTCGACGTGGACTCCTTCGCCGGGCGGCTGAGTTTCTTCTTCAACGTCCACAACAACTTCATCGAGGAAGTGGCCAAGTTCCGCGCCGCGCGCCGTCTCTGGGCGCGGACGATGAAGGAGCGGTTCAAGGCGAAGGATCCGCGCTCCTGCACTCTGCGCTTCCACGCGCAGACGGCCGGGTCGACGCTGACCGCGCAGCAGCCGGACAACAACGTCATCCGCGTGGCGCTGCAGGCGCTGGCGGCCGTGCTCGGCGGGTGCCAGTCCCTGCACACCAATGGGCGGGACGAGGCCCTGAGCCTGCCCACGGAGGCGAGCGCGCGCATCGCGCTGCGGACTCAGCAGATCATCGCTTACGAGAGCGGCGTGTGCGATTTCATCGACCCGGTCGGGGGCTCGTGGGCGCTGGAGTCGCTGACCGATGAGCTCGAGGCGAAGGCGGTGGAGTACCTGCGCAAGATCGACGAGATGGGCGGGATGGTGGAGGCGATCTCGCGGCAGTTCCCGCAGCGCGAGATCGAGGATGCGGCATACAAGGCGCAGAAGGAAGTCGAGGAGAAGAAGCAGATCGTGGTGGGAGTGAACGAGTTCGCGGCCGCGGACGAGGCGCCGATCGAGACGCTGCGGATCGATCCCGCGCTCGAGGAGCAGCAGATCGCGCGCGTCAAGGCGTTCCGCAGGCAACGCGACAATCCGGCCTCCACGCGCGCGCTCTCCGAGCTGAAGCGGACTGCGCAGGCCACCGGTAACCTCGTCCCGAACATCGTCGCGGCGGTGAAGGCGCGCGCGACGCTCGGCGAGATCGCCAACGCGATGCGCGACGTGTTCGGGGAGCACGGACACTGACCAGCCCGCTGATCAGCGTCCTGCTCCCAGCGAAGGATGCCTCCTCGACGATCGCCGATGCGCTCCGCGGCGTGCTCGCCCAGCGCGCCGCCCCACCGTACGAGGTGGTGTGCGTCGACGACGCGTCTTCCGACTCGACTTCGGCGATCCTCGCGAGCGCATGCCGGACCGACGGCCGCGTCCGCGTGGTGCGCGGACCTGGCCATGGTCTCGTCGCCGCGCTGAACCTCGGTCTGGCGCACTGCCGCGGCGAGCTGATCGCGCGCATGGACGCGGACGATCTCGTGCACCCGGACCGCCTGCGCCTGCAGGCCGAGTTGCTGGCGAAGGATGCGGCGCTCGGCGCCGCCGGCAGCCTGATCCATTGCATCCCGCGGCCACTCTCGCCGGGATTGGCTCGCCTCGAGCGGTGGCTCAACGAGACAGTCACCGCGGAGCAATGCCGCAATGCCAGATTCGTCGAGGCGCCGCTCGTCCACCCGAGCGCCACGTTCCGCCGCGATGCGCTGCAGGGAGGCTGGGAAGACCACGGCTGGGCCGAGGACTGGGACCTGCTGCTGCGCATGGTGGAACGCGGCTGGTCGCTGGCGAAGGTGCCGCAGGTGCTGCTGCAGTGGCGGGATTCGCCCGGCCGCCTGACGCGCACCGGGCCGGCGTATTCGGACGCGGCGATGTTCCGTCTGCGCGCACACTACCTCGCACGCGGACCCCTCCGCGACAGATCGTTCGATATCTGGGGCGCCGGTCCGACCGGAAAGCGCCTGGCGCGCGAGTTGGAGGCGCACGGCTTGAGGCCCCGCGCGTTCTACGACGTCGACGGCAAGAAGCGGCTCGCACGCGGCAGGCCCGTGCGCGTCGCAGGCGATCTTCCGCGGCCCGGTGAGGCGCTGATGTTGTGCGCGGTGGGTGCCGAAGGCGCGCGCGAGGAGATTCGCGGCGTCCTCGAGGCAGGCAATTACCGGGAAGGAGAGCACTTCCTGTTCACCGCCTGACCACGTCTGGCTCCCCTGTGATAATCGAGGTCTCGTGGCATCGCTGGAGCCCATCGCTCGCCTGATCGCCGAGCGTCAGGCGCTGCCCGAACCGCTGCTGCGTCGGGCGCAGACCGAGTCGCCGACCCGGTCCGCGTTCCTCAACAAGGTCCTGGAGCTCGGAGTGGCGGAGAACGATCTGGTCTCGATGATGTCGGAACAGCTCGGGATCCCCGGCGTCGATCTCGCGCGGACCGCCATCGATCTCTCGGTGCTCGATACCATTCCCCTGCAGGTGGCCGAATCCGACATCGTCCTGCCGCTGTCGGTCGAGGGCGGCCGCCTGCACGTCGCGGTCAGCGCCGGGTCCGACAATTTCGACGTGCTGGAGGAGCTGCGCTTCATCACCGGCCAGGAAGTCTCGCCGTACGCCGCCATGCCGGGATCGCTGATCGAGGCGATCGCCGGCTCCTATGACGCGAAGAAACGCGGCGAGTCGTTCTGGCGCGGCGAGAGCGTGCGGCCCGGCGCGCCGGCGACGTTCGCGGTGATCCTGCCGGAGATCCGCCGCGCTCCCGGCGAGGCTCCGGCGACCGATGCAGTCCTCGAGTCGGAGGAGGAGCTGGAGGAGCTCGAAGAGCTGCGCGAACCCGAGCTCGAGTTGGAGGTGGGCGGGGACGACGAGGGGGAAGTGCTCGGCGCGGTCGCGGTGCGTTCCGGGCCTGCCCGCATCCTTGCGGTCGATGACGATTTCGACATCCTCCGGATGCTCGACCGCACCTTGAAGTCCGCGGGATACGTGGTCGACCTCGCTCGCGACGGGCGCGAGGCGGAGCAGAAGCTGAGCTCCGAGCGCTACGATCTGGTCGTGCTCGACGCCATGCTCCCGCACGTGCACGGATTCGAGATCTGCGCGCGGCTGAAGGCCAGCGCGCGGACGCGCACGACGCCGGTGATCCTGGTCAGCGCGGTCTATCGCGGCTGGCGCTACGCCCACGACGCGCGCGAGACGTTCGGAGCCGACGACTACCTGGAGAAACCGTTCCATCTTCCCGACCTGCTGCGCCGGGTCGAGGAGCGCCTGTCCGGCGGATCCCAGTCGGCCGAGGCGTCCGAGAAGGCGGACAAGCTCTACCAGGAGGGGATCGATCTGCTCGAAGAGAAGAAGCCGGCCGAGGCGCGCGTCGTGCTGGAGAAGGCCTTGAAGGAAGACCCGTTCGCGCCCCGCACGCATTTCGCCCTGGCGCGCGCGATGCACGATCAGGGCGATCTGTTCCACGCCATCACCGCCTACGAGCGGGCGGTCGAGCTGCGTCCAAACCTGTTCCAGGCGCTGCGCGCGCTCGCGGGCCTCTACGAACAGAAAGGGTTCCGCCGCAAGGCGGCGGAGGCGCTCGAGCGAGCGGTCCATGCCGCCCCGGACCCGCAGACGCGCGACGCCATGCGACAGCGGCTGCTGCGGCTGCTTTGACCCATGGACCCGCGCGCGGGCGTCACGCCGTCGATCCGGAACTTCGCGCATGCCATCGACCGCCAGCGGCAGGCGCTGGAGCGGATTCCGCTGCTCGATGCCGGGCGTGCGGACATCGCGGAGGCGGCCCGGGCGCTCGACGAAGCGGAGGCGGCCGCGATCGCGATCGCGGCCGGCGACGATCTCGCGCGCTTCGGCGTGGCCGCTCGCGCCGTCTCGATCCCGGTGATGCGGGCCGACCTCCTCGCCGAGGAATTCCGCATCTACGAGTCGCGCACCGCGGGCGCCGATGCCGTCCTGCTGCGGGCGGGGGCGGTGCCTCCTGAGCTGCTCGCGCGCCTGATCCAGGCTGCCACCTCGACGCACATGGCGGCATGCGTTGCCTGCGCCAGCCCGGACGAGATCTCGCGGGCCGCTGCCGGCCGCGCGCCCGTGGTCGCGCTCGAACCCTCGCTGTTGCATCTCGCCGTACCGCCGCGCATCCTGGTGCTGGCGCTGTCATTCGCACCCGCCGTTCGCGGCCGCGCGGATGCGGCGCTGGACCCGAGCCTGGCGGACGCGACCTCGTTCCGCCGTGCGCTCGGCGAAGAGGACAGCTGATGCCGCCTCCGTTTCGCAAACACGTCTTCATCTGCCTCAACGAGCGGCCGCCGGAGTCCGAGAAGGGTGACTGCACGCGCAAGGGCTCGCCGGAGCTGCTGAAGAAGTTCAAGGCGGCGCTGCGAGCCCGCGGGCTCGATGAGGAGATCCGCGCGAACAAGGCGGGTTGCCTCGACAACTGCGAGAACGGCTGCTCGGTGGTCGTCTACCCGGACGCCGTCTGGTACGGCCACGTCACCGAGGCGGACGTGGAGGAGATCGTCGAGAAGCATCTGGTTCGAGGCGAGCCGGTGGAGCGGCTGAGGCTGTACAAGCCCTAGCAAGCGCGTCTCCGTTTTCACGGACATGCAGATTCAAAGCGTAGGCGCTCAAGAGTAGCCGCTAACCGGCCTTTGGCCGGCGCGGCTAGTTGATGAACCGCGACCCCTCGCGCAGCCGGCGGAGGCGCGCGCGCAGTGCCGTCACGTCCGCTGCGTTCGGCTCCAGGTTGAGCACTCTCTCCAGATCCGCGGCCGCCGCCGCCGACCCGCCGAGTTGCTCGTAGAGCTGCGCCCGCTCGCGCAGTCCGCGCACGTTGTCCGGCGCCAGCAGCAGCAGCCGATCCACCGCGGACAGCGCGCGCGGGACGTCGTTGCGGCCCTCGTAGACGGAGCGCAGGTTCTGCAGCATCCGCACCAGGATCTCGCGCGGCTTCGCAGCCCGCAGCAGCCGGGGGTCGAAACGGACTTGATCTCCGACGGCGGACGCCAGGCGCCGTTTCAGCTCCTCGGTCCCGAGAAGCTGTCCGCGATGGAACGGGTCGATCACCAGCTCGCCTTCCGCCAGCCGCACCTTGCAGAGAAAATGGCCGGGAAATCCGACGCCCTCGACCGCGAGCCCGCAGCGGCGCCCGACCTCCATGTAGACGATGCATAAGGTGAGCGGGATTCCCAGGCGTCGCTCGAGCACTTCGTTCAGGAAGCTGTTGCGCGGGTCGTAGTAGTCCGCTTGATTGCCGCAGAACCCGAGCTCGTGGAACAGGTACGCGTTCATGCGGCCGACCCGGCGTTCCGGGATCGCCCCGGCTGGCAGACCCGCCTGGATGCCCTCGGCGAGGCGGTCGAGCATGCCCAGATAGCGGCCCTCGTCGAGGTCGGGATACTCCTCCCGCGCCACCGCCAGTGCGGCCCGCGCGAGGTCGATCGGCTCCTGCGCGATGAACCGCCTCAAGAGCCTGCGTGAGTTGTCTGCCCCGTCCATCAGCGTCCTAGAGCGCGTCTCATCATCTGTCAGTCCCAAGAAGTAGCCGCAAGCTGCACTTCGTCCGGCGACGGCTATCGTACCACGCGCTCAGAACGCCTCGTTCACCAGGCGCTCGAAATCGACCTGCGTCACCGGCCGGGGATTGGAGAGGTGGCAGGCATCCGCCAGGGCTTTCTCCACGATTTTCGGGATCATCTCGCGCCGGACTCCGGCCTGCGACAGCCGCCGCGGGAGCCCACAGGCCCCGCGCAGGTCATCGACCAGCTCGGCGCAGAGATAGGCCCTTTCTTGTGCTGCCATCTTCGGGTCCGCGCCGAGCGCGACGGCGGCATTGGCGAGCCGTTCCTCCGCCGCCACGCGATTGAAGCTCACCACCGTGGGGAGCATCAGCGAGTTGGCAAGGCCGTGGTGCGTCCCGGCGACCGGGGTCAGCGCATGCGCGACGGAGTGACAGGCTCCGAGCCCTTTCTGGAACGCGATCGCCCCGAAGGCGCTGCCGAGCAGCATCTGCTCGCGCGCCTCGAGGTCCTTGCCGTCGTGCACGGCTCGCTCGAGGTGCGCGGAGATGCGGCGCAGGCCGTCGATGGCGATGGCGTCCGCCAGCGGATGCTCGCCCTTGGCGACGTACGCCTCGAGATTGTGCGTCAGCGCATCCATCCCCGTGGCGGCGGTGATGAAGGGAGGAAGCCCGACGGTCAGCTCGGGATCGAGGAGCGCGGCCCTGGCCATCAGGAATGGGGAGAAGATGACGGTCTTCGTGCCGTCGATCACGAGCACGGTGCTGCGACCCACCTCGCTTCCGGTGCCCGCGGTGGTCGGGACTTGCAGGATCGGCGGGATGCGCGCGGTGATCCGCGCGTCGCCGCCCTTCGCGTCGTCGTACTGCGGAAGGGGCGGCTCGTGGTGCACCAGCAGGGCGATCGCCTTCGCCATGTCGAGCGAGGCGCCTCCCCCGAAGCCGAGGACGCTGTCGGCGCCGGCAGATCGATAGGCTTCGATGCCGCGAAGCGCGTCCCGATCGGTCGGATTGGCTTCGAACTCGCTGAAGACCTGCGTCTTGATGCCCGCTTGCTCGAGCAGCGGAGTGACGAACCGGAGGAGCCCCGCCTGGAGGATGCCCTTGTCCGTCACCAGCAGCGGGCGTGCGGCTCCGGCGCGCCTCAACTCGCCTGGCAACTCCCGTATCGCTCCCCTTCCGTAGAGGATCCGGGTCGGAAAACTCATCACGGCGGTCATGTGCATCCTCTCAGATGATCTCGAAGTACCGCTCCAGCTCCCACCGCGTCACCGCGCCTTCGAACTGCCTGCATTCCCACTCGCGCGTCCTGACGTAATGGTCGACGAACGTCGAGCCCAGCAAATCGCGCGCTTCCTTCGATTCGGAGAGGCGGGCGGTCGCCTCCCGGAGGGTGGCGGGAAGCGGCTCTCCTTTCGCGTCGTATCCGTTCCCCTCGGTCTCCGCCGGGAGCGGCAGCTCCTGCTCGATCCCGTACAGGCCGCTCGCGACCGACGCCGCCATGGCGATGTATGGATTCATGTCCGCGGCCGCCAGCCGGTACTCGACCCGGGTCGCGCTCGGCGAGCCCGGGATCACGCGCAGCGCGGTGGTCCGGTTGTCCACTCCCCAGGTGGCCATCGTCGGCGACCAGGCGCCGCGCACCATGCGCTTGTACGAATTGATGGTGGGCGCGATCAGCGCGGTGAATGCCGGCATCAGCGCCACCTGACCGGCGACGAAGTGCTGCAGGGTCTTGCTCATCCCGCGCGGCCCGCGCGGATCGAGGAACGCGGACTCTCCCGACGCGGTCCACAGCGACTCGTGCAGGTGGCCGCTGCATCCCGGCAGCTCCTTGTTCCACTTCGCCATGAAGCATGGCATCACGCCATGCCGCGCGCAGATCTCCTTCACCGCCGTCTTGAACAGCGCTGCCTTGTCCGCCGCCCGCATCAGCCCGTCGTAGCGGATCGCCGCCTCGTACACCCCGGGGCCGGTTTCCGTGTGGAACCCCTCCAGCTCGACATCGAACGCGGCGAGCTTTTCCAGGAGGTCGTGGACCAGCGGCGCATTCTCGGAGGCGCGAAGCCAGGAATACCCGAACATCCCCGGCGAGAGAGGGCTCAGCCCCGCGTAGCCCTTCGCCCGCACCGATTCCGGCGTCTCCTTGAAGAGGAAGAACTCGTACTCGGAAGCGCACTTGACCGAGAATCCCATCGCGCGCGCCTTCTGCTCCACCTTCTGCAGCACCCCGCGCGGCGAGACCGGCATTTCGAAATCGAGCAGGAACGCGGCCGTCGCTTCTTCCCAGGGGATGCGGCGGTACGTGGACAGGTCGACGGTCGCGTGCGCGTCGGGATATCCGGTGTGCCAGCCGGTCACGGAGGCGTTGTCGTACAGCGCGTCCCCGCTGTCCCACCCGAAGATCACGTCGCAGAAGCCCAGGCCGCTCTCCGCCGCGCCCCAGAACTTGTCGAGAGAGACGTACTTTCCGCGCAGCACGCCGTCCACGTCGAATCCGCCCAGCTTCGCCTTGCGGATGCCATGCTTGCGGAATTCCTCCCGCAGGTGCTCGATCTGCGCCTTCCGCGATTTCGCCGCGTCCATGGCACAGGAGCGTGAGGGCAGCAGCGCTGCGCGTCAAGGCCGCCCGGGTTAGATTGTGACGAGCATGCAGAGCCGCCTGTCCATTGCGCGACTTCTCATCGTCCAGACCGGGTCCACGCACCTGCACGGCGACTACCCGCGCTGGTTCGAGCGCGCGCTCGGCTTCGAGATGCCCCTGATCCGCGCCCACGCGGGCGAACGACTCGGGTCCGCGCTCGATCGGGTGCGGCCGCAAGGGATCATCGTCACCGGATCGCCGCTCAGCGTGATCGAGAAAGCGTCCTGGATGCTGGAGCTCGGCGACGATCTGCTCCGCGTCGGAGCGCGCGGCACCCCCGTCCTCGGGGTTTGTTTCGGTCACCAGCTGCTCGCCCGCGCCGCCGGGGGAGACGTGGTGCAGAACCCGCGTGGGCGGGAGATCGGCACCGTGCGCGTGCAGCTCACGGAAGCGGGGCGGAAGGACGTCCTCTTCGCGTGGGCCCGCGGACCGGAGATCGAGGTGCAGGCGACGCACGTCGACGCCGTGGATCCACTACCGGCCGGCGCCACCGTCCTCGCCTCGAACGAGAACACCGCCGCGCAGGCATATCGCCTCTCGGAGACCGTCGCGGGCGTCCAGTTCCACCCCGAGCTATGGGCGGCGGCGATGCGGGACCTGATCCTTTCGCGGCGGGACAAGCTCGCCGCCGAAGGACGGGACGCGGACGCGCTTGCCGCGCAGGTGCACGAGGTCGAGGCGGGCGCCGTCCTCCGCGCATTCGCCGCGCAAGCGGAGCGATCGTAAGGACCAGCCCAAGGCCCGAGAACGTTGAAGTTCACGTTGACGTTGACGTGAGCGTGGACGGTGCGTGGACGGCGACGGCGACGTGGCCGTGGGCGGCCGTCAGTCCGCCAGCGCCTCGATGCAGGCGTCGAGGCGCTGGCGGAAATCGTCGCCGGCGTCGATGAACTGCAGGCCCGCGCCGGCGACGCGCCCGCTGCTGCGCGCCTGCGCGGCGGTCACCGAGTGCACCACCTCCGCGCGCGTGTTCACCGGCGGCAATCCGTCGGGCAGTGCGACCGAGAGCTCGACGATCTCCCGCAGCGCCGGCGGGTTGTCGGTCGCAATGAAGATGCCGCCGCGGCTGATGTTCTCGGAGTAGGCGACGAGGAAATCGCGCGCTGACGTCCACCCGACGCGCAGCCTCGCCGGAACGCGCGGATATGCGCGGGGCTTGTCGGCGCGCACCGTCTCCTCGCTGCGCACAGCCCGCCCTGGCCCGACCACGCCGCGGCTGCGCAAGAGCACGTCGAGAAAAGCCCGCGCCTCGTCCGACAGGCTGTCGAATTGGACCCAGAAGCCGGATTCCTTGGCGGACTCGACCGTCCGCGGCCCGACGATGCCTTTGGCGTCCACGGGTCTCGCAGACCCCGGCAACGACAGCGAAAGCTCCAGCCGCGACCCCTCTATCGGCGGCACCAGCGAGCGGACGAACACGCCCTCCGCGCCGATCCGGCTCGTCGTCGTCTGCATGGAGAGCCCGCCGCCGGAGAACCTCACCGGAACGACGAGCTTGATGGTTTGCGGAGCCATGAACGGTGCATCAGGGTAACACGGGTTTACACAGCCGCATCGCTTTGGTACCGACACGACCCTTGGAGCTCATCCGACTGGAACGCGCGGTGATCGGCTATCGCACCCCGCTGCTGCCGCCGCTCGATCTGGCGGTCCGCGCGGGCAGCACGCTGGGCGTGCTCGGTCCGAACGGCGCGGGAAAGACGGCGCTGCTGAAATCCTTGCTCGGGCTCCTTCCGCTCTTTGCCGGCCGTCGCGTGCTGCCACTGGAGCGCGCACCCCGCATCGGGTACGTGCCGCAGCGCGATCGCCTCGACATGAGTTGGCCGCTCACGGTCCTCGACGTGGTGCTGATGGGCCGCGCCAACCTGGTCGGGCCGATCAAGCGGTACAGCGCGGGCGATCGGAGTGCGGCGCGCTCAGCCCTGCAAGAGATCGGGATCGGCGACCTGGGCGACCGGCCGCTGCATGCGCTCTCCGGCGGACAGCACCAAAAGGTTTTGATCGCCCGCGCAGTCGCCGCCAACCCGGAGCTTCTCGTGCTCGACGAGCCGACGAGCGCGATGGACCCCGCTGCCGAGCGCATGCTGCTCGATCTCGTGCAGCGGCTGAAGACCGCCCACCACCTGAGCGTCGTCCTGGTCACGCACCAGCTCACGGCGATCGCGGGGTTTGCGACGGATGTGGCGCTGATCGATCGCGAGCGCAGCTTGTTCGAGGTCGGGCCCGCGGAGCGGATGCTCGACCCGGAGAAGCTCGGCCGCCTGTACGGCCGCGAGGTGCGCGTCGCGAAGGTCGGAGACAAGACGGCCATCGTGGTCGACGGCGGAGGAGCGTCGAATTGAGCGGCTTTGCCGACTTCTGGGCGGGACGTGATCTGTGGCGCGACCCGATGATCGCGGGCGTCCTGGCGGGCGCGGTGCTCGGATACATCGGCGTGTTCGTCGTTCTCAAGCGGATGGTGTTCGTCTCCGCCGCGCTGAGCGAGATCTCGGGCGTGGGCGTGGCCTTCGCCTTCTGGCTCGGCGCCATCGTCGGCATCGACCCCCACGCGCACGGGCGCGTTCCGCTGCTGCTCGAGCCGACCTGGTTCTCGCTGGTGTTCGCCTGTGTGGCCGCGGCGCTCTTTTCGCTGCGGCCGGGGCATCGCAAGCTGGCTCCAGAGACCATCGTAGGCCTCGGGTACATCGTCGCCAGCGCCCTGGTGCTCGCCATCCTGAACAGCCCGCGGATCGCGCAGGAGGCCCACGCCGTCGGCGACATCCTCTTCGGCAACGCGGTCACCGTTCCACGGCAGCAGATCGAGGCGCTCTTCTCGGCCGCCCTCGCCGCGGTGGCGGTGCACGCGATCTTCTTCAAGGAGCTGTTGTTCGTCAGCTACGATCCGGAGACTGCCGTCGTGCAGGGGATGGGCGTATTCCGGTACGAGCTGCTCCTCAATCTGGCGACTGCGATCGTGATCTCGGTGGCGACGCGCGCGGTCGGAGCGCTGCCGGTGTTCGCCTTCAGCGTCATCCCCGCGGCGGCGGCGCTGATGCTCACCGATCGGATCCGGTTGACCATCGCACTGTCGGTGCTCTTCGGAGTGATCTCGGCCGCCGTCGGGTATTATGTGAGCTGGGTCGAGCAACTACCCACGGGCGCGACGATGGTGGTGATCGCCGCGCTGTTTTTGTTGCCTGGTCTGGTGAAGATCCTTCGCCGTAGTGCCGTCTGAGGCCACATGAAACTCGCGCTCCTGCTCTTCATGCTGGCGGCACCTGTCGCGGCGCAGCAGGCCGACGGTGGGGTTCCTGACGACCTCCAGAAGGAACTGGAGAAGGCGATCCAGTCGGATACCGCGCAGAAACAGGGTCAGAAAGGACCGCCGGTACCGGCGCCCGCCGTGGCGGCGTCGGCCGAGAGCGCCCCGCAGACGCTCTTTCGCGGGGCGCAGTCCCTCAATCCCGACCTGAGCGCCATCCTCGATGCGGATTTCGGCTGGCAACGGCGCGCGCCGCAGCTGCTGAGCGGGGACGACCCCGATCTGCATGCCGAAGGAACGCGCCATGCCGTCGGCTTCACTGCCCAGGAGGTGGAGCTGGCGTTCTCCGCGATCGTGGATCCGTACTTCAAAGGCGAGATCTACCTGACGATCCCGAATCTCTCGGGCATTGAAGTCGAGGAGGCGTTCGCCACCACCACCAGCCTCCCCTGGAATCTCCAGATCAAGGGCGGCAGCTTCCGCAGCGCGTTCGGCCGGCAGAACGGGCAGCACCTGCACGTGCAGGACTTCACCCGGCGGCCGCTGATCAATGCCGCATTTCTCGGCGCGGACGGGATGCGCGGACCGGGTGCGCAAGTGAGCTGGCTTGCGCCACTGCCGTTCTTCCTCACGCTGTACGCCGAGGCGTTCTCCTTGGCGGCGGACCCGGCGGACGAGACGCAGGCGCTGCCGCAGCCGGTGCCCACATTTGGTTCGGACAGCAGCAGGCGGCCGACGCTCGCCACGGAAGCGAAGGCGTTCTTTCCGTTCGGCGAGGAGTGGTCGTTCTACGGAGGCCTGAACTTCGCTTCGGGCAAATCCCCCGGTCTGTCCCTGGGCGATGCGGGGACCGTGGGCGTCGGCCGGGAAGCGCAACTCTACGGTGCCGACCTGTATCTGAAGTGGAAACCCGTCAACGTCGCGCAAGGGTACGAGTCCCTGGCATTGCAGGCGGAAGCCATCCTCCGCCATTTTGCCTCGGGCGACGGCCTCGACGGCGAGTGGGACGGCGGCGGCTACGCGCAGGTCGTCGCCCAGTTCGCGCGCCGATGGAGTACTCGAGCTGCAAGTAGGCGGCGGGGGCCCATTGCGGCTGGGCCTGCGGAAGGAAGGCGGAAGACGGGGTCGCCGCATGCTCGGCCTCGAAGTAGGCGCGCAGGCGCGAGAACTCGCTGCCCTGGAAGGTGTGAATTCCGCGCCTTCGCGGAGGTCGAAACCCCATGGTCGCACTCCTCGCCGCGCTCCACGTAGTGTCGTCGATCCCCACCTTGGGGTCCCTCGCGAAGGAAGTTGGCGGCAACCGCGTCGAGGTCGAGTCGCTCGGCAAGGGGTACCAGGACCCGCACTTCGTCGAGCCCAAGCCGAATCTCATGTTGGTCCTCAATCGCGCCGACCTGCTGCTGCACGTGGGATTGGAGCTGGAGATCGGATGGCTGCCGCCGCTGGTGCTCGGCTCCCGCAACCCGAAGATCCAGCCGGGA
>MNFJ01000111.1 GCA_001918155.1 Deltaproteobacteria bacterium 13_1_40CM_4_68_19 | reverse complement strand
CGGCCTCGGGCGCGGCAAAGACCTCGCACGAAGCCACCCGGCGCAGGCGCCACAAGTCGGTATAGCTCGCACAGCGAACGGAGAGGTCGGCGCCGAGGAGCGCGTGCAGGGGAAGCTCCTCCACGGCGAGCCCGGCCTGCGCGCTTGCGGCGCGGAGCTGGCGGAAGTCGATCGACCACTCGACGTGCTCGCCTTGCGCCATCGGGCCGAGCAGCCGCACTGGAGCGGGCTCGAAGTCGCCGCCGAATTCCGTCAGCAACGCGGCGCCACCAGGATGAAGAACGCGGGCCAGCTCGCCGATCAGGCGGATGGCGCCGGTGTTGCGGCCATTCTCCGCGGGGAGATCGGCGATGACCTCGTTCGCCAGCACCAGCCCGTCGCACGAGCGCGAGGCCAGCGGGAGCTCGAGCGCATCCGCGCGAAGCCCGGCCCAATGCAGATGCGCACCGCCCGATTGCGACGGCTCCAGCGCGCGCCGCTTCTGCGCCGCGATCAACGACGGGGATAGATCGATCGCGGTCCACTGGGCGCGCGTGAACGGTCCGGCATCGCCGCGCCAGGCCGCCTCGGCGACATGGCCCGAGCCGCCACCGATCTCGACGACGCCGTTCCGTCCCGGGCCGATGCCCCGCGCGCCGAGACCCTGCAGCAAGGCCTCGCCGTAGCGGCGACCGCGCAGCCCGGGGTGGGGGAAACGGAGCAGGTGGGAGATGGTGCACTCGACTTCGTCGAAGCGCCGGCGCGCAGCGAGGCGGTCCCGGCGGTGGTGCGCCCGGTTCGGATCCTCCACCGCGATCAGCCCTTGGGACCGCTCATGCCGCATTTGTCGCACCAGGGCACAAGGATACGGCGGCCGTGGCTAGAACAGCAGTACCCCGAACCCGACGGCCGTAGCTCCGAACGTGGAGTACCCGACGATCTGGTGCGCCAGCGCGAAGTCCCGCTGGGACAGCGACCCCCCTTTGCCCGCGGTGACGAAGCCGAGCACGATCTGCGTCGCCAGCCCCGCGGTGGCGACGCCCATCGCGATCCGGTGCAGCATCGCCGTATCCAGGCGCAAGCGCTTCTCCAGCGGGCTCGGTGCGAACAGCGCCAGGGCGCCGGTCCCGGCGAAGAGCGCCGCGGAGGTGAAGGCGCTATAGCGGTGCCAGTCATACCAGCGTCGCGTATAGCCGCCGCCGCCGTAGAGGTCGTTGTAGTTGAGCTGGCCGAAGATGACCGTGGCGCCCAGGCTGGCGAGGGTCAGCAGCCCTCCCACCTGGTGGAGCTGGAGCATGCTCCGGCGCGTCCGCAATTCCCGGTCGAGCTGCTCCTGCCGCGCCACCGCGGCCGGATCCGGGGCAGCCGGAGGAGGAAGTAGATCGATGTCGGGCGGAGGCGAGCCTCCGGGGGCGGCCTGCATCGAGAGCGCCAGCGCCGCCGCCAGGGCGATCATCTCGCAGTCTCGAATCGGAGGTCGCCCGAGATGACCGCGCGGTCGTCGATCTTGATGAACAGCAGCTGCGGGCGTTCCACCTTGAAAGCCTCCAGGCTGAGCGGAAATGCGAAGGTGGCGCGCACTCCGCCTCCGGCGGGTTGGAGCTTCACCGCAACGTCCTGGGCCTGCTTCTCACCGTTCAGCTCGACGGTGCCGTGCAGCGTCGTCTCCAGCGGTTGCTGGAGCGGAACGGTCACGCCGGACATCGTTCCCTTCACTTCCGCGTACGGATGCGATTGCTCGTGCGTCGCCTCGCGCATGTGCTCGTCGCGGTTCGAGTTTCCGCTGTCGAAGGTGGCGACCCGGACGCGCACCTGGACCTTGACGGTGCCGTCGGGTTGGGCCAGCGCGCGGCCCTCCACCTGCTGGCTCGTGGCGCGGACCTCATGGAGTCTGTGTACGACGGTGTAGGTCAGGGTCCCTTTGCGCAGGTCGAGAAGCTGCCCCGCCGGCGGCGCACAGAGGAGGAGGGCGACCAACGCGAGCATGGCGCGAGCCTTTCAGAGTCTTCCGACGTCGCCGGGTTCCCGGGATTCACCGCGGCCGGTGGCCCAGCGCACTGCCGGCAGGACTCCCCCACCGCCTTCAGAATTCCCTAGAGCGCGGTGGCTTCTCCCCTTCGCTCCGCCTCGCGCTGCGACTTCAGTTTCTTCATGCGCCGCCGGATCAACTCGCGCTTGAGCGCGCTCAGGTGGTCGACGAAGAGCTTGCCCTGCAGATGGTCCATCTCGTGCTGCACGCAGACCGAGAGGAGCGTATTGGTCGCTTCCTTCTGCTTCCGGCGGCCGTCGCGGTCCGTGTACTCGACGACGATGTGGCCGAAACGCGTGACCTCCTCGTACTCGTCGGGGATGGACAGGCAGCCTTCGGTGTACGTGAACTCGCCGTCGGCGACCTTGAGCACGGGATCGATCAACCAGAACAGGCCTTCGCCCTTCTTCTTCGGCTCCTCGCCTTCGGCCGCGGGACGCTGGTCCACGTCCATCGCGATCACGTTGAGGTGCACCCCAACCTGGGGGGCGGCGAGCCCGACGCCGTTGGCGTCGTACATCGTCTCGGCCATGTCGTCGCACAGCTTGCGGATCTTCGCATCGACCTCGCCTACGGGCTTGGCCTTCTGCTTCAGGCGGGGGTCGGGCCAGATCAGGATCTCTCGCAATGCCATGCCTTCTCGCTCCTCGGGGGTGCAGCCAGACAGCAATACGCCAGTATATTCACAGCGTATCCCTGTCGCCAGAATGGGATTCCGCAGCGGGTCGCCGGATTCAGAGCAGGGCGACCGGGTCGATGTCGATCGCCATCTGCACTCCCGCGATCTGCTGGGATGCCAGTAATGCCCTGCCGGCGCGGTGCAAGGGCGCGTGATCCCCGGCGCGAAGGAGCAGCTGCCACCGGTGCTTTCCGCGGACCCTGGCGAGGGGGGCCGGGGCGGGACCGAGCACGTCGAGGACCTCGCCGGCCGCTGCCAGGCGCCGGGCTACCGACGCCGCCCGCTCGGCAGCGCCGCGGACCCGCGGCTCGGAATTGCCGGCGAGCCGGACCGCGGCGAGCCGGACGAACGGAGGGAAGCGCAGCGCCTCGCGGCGACGCAGCTCCGCTGCGGCGAAGGCTTCGTAATCGAGGGAGACCGCGTCGGGCTTGAAGGCTTGCACCAGCACGCGTCCCGGCGACCTCCCGCGCCCGGCCCGCCCGGCCACCTGGATGAGGAGCTGGACGCATCTCTCCGCGGCGCGGAAATCGGGGAGGTGGAGGGGCCCGTCCGCATCCAGCACGCCGACCAGGGTGACGCCCGGAAAGTCGTGCCCTTTCGCGACCATCTGCGTGCCGACCAGGACGTCGAGCTCGCGCCGGGCGAAGCGCGCCAGCACGGCCGCGGCCTGACCAGGCCCGCCGGCGGCGTCCCGGTCGAGCCGCGCCACCCGCGCGTCGGGGACCACCGCCTCGAGCTGCTCTTCCACTTTCTCGGTTCCGCCACCCAGGGCGGCGAGCTTCGTGCCTCCGCAAGCGGCGCAAGCAGGACGAGGACCCTCTTCGTGGCCGCAGAGATGGCAGCGGAGGCGCTCGCTCCCCGCGCGATGGAGGACCAGCGCCACGGAACAATTCGGGCAACCGACCGCGGCGCCGCAAGCGGCGCAGAGCAGGGTGCGCGTGTGGCCACGCCGGTTCAGGAACAGGATCGCCTGCTCGCCGCGCGCGAGCGTGTCGCGCAGCGCCTCGGACAGCTCGGCGGTGAGGAGCTCGTCGGAAACCCGCCGCTTGACCATGGCGATGGGCGGTTGCGGCCGCGCTTCGACGCGCTCCGGAAGACGGAGCGTGCGAAGCTTTCCTTCCTGCGCGCGGCGCAGCGTCTCCAGCGACGGGGTCGCGCTGCCCAGGACTGCGACCGCTCGGGCCCGCTGCGCGCGCACCAGCGCGAGATCGCGGGCGTGATAGCGCAGCCGTTCCTCCTGCTTGTAGGAGGGCTCGTGCTCCTCGTCGACGACCACGATCCCCAGCCGCTCGATCGGAGCCCACACCGCGCTGCGCGCGCCGACGACGATCCCGGCACGCCCGTCGCGTACGCGGTGCCATTCGGCAACACGCTCGGCGTCGGAGAGGCCCGAATGGAGCACGGCCACGTCCTCGCCGAACCGGGCCCGGAACCGTCCCGCGAGCTGCGGGGTGAGCGCGATCTCCGGAACCAAGGCGAGCGCGCCCAGTCCGCGGGCGCGCGCATGCGCGATCGCCTCCAGGTACACCCAGGTCTTTCCGCTTCCGGTCACTCCGTGCAGCAGGAACGGCGCGAAAGCGCGGGCGTCGACCGCAGCCGCGATCTCCTGGAGCGCCCCGGCCTGGGCGGGCGTCGGGTCGTGACGCTGTCCGCCCCAAGGAGCCTCGATCACCGGCGCCGGACCCGCCGGCATCCGGCCGAGCTTCGCGAGCTTGCGCTGCACCAGCGCGCGCAGCTGCGGCCTCGCCCGGGGAAAGGCGGCCACCACCTCTTCGACCGGAACCGGCGCCGCGCGGGCGAGCAGCCACGCCAGCACCTCCGCCTGGCGCGGCGCCCGGGACACCGCCTCCGGCGACGCTCCCGGCAGCGCCTGCGCGGTCGCCACCAGCTGCGGCGCGACGCGCGGCCGCACCTCCTCGCGCGCCAGCGTCACCAGCCCGCGCCGGGAGAGATCGGCGAGCCTCGCGCGCGACAATTTCGCCCCCGATGCCGCCTTGCGCACGAGTTGCCGCAGCGCCTTCTCCTGGCCCGGAAGATCGAGCTGTCCGCCCTCGAGCACTTGCCGCCCCGCCTCGGTCAGCCGCGGCACCAGCGCGTCGCGCACGTCCATGCCGGGCGGGAGCGTCGCCTTGAGGGCCGGACCGAGCGGGGCGAGGTAATGCGCGGCCGCCCAGCGCGCCAGCGCTACGATCTCCCCCGTCAGCAGCGGCGCATCGTCGAGGAGCCGGATCGCGTCGCGCACCTCGGACTGCGGCTCGCCGGGGCCGACGACGATCCCGGTCTCCGACCGGCGCCCCAGCGGCACCAGCACGCGCCGGCCGGGCTCGGGCTCCCCCAGGCCGGGAGCGATGCGGTAGGTGAACACTCCCTCCGCGGCGGGGACGTTCAGCGCAACGGCGTACAGCTCATTCGTGGGAATCGTCTTCCTCTTCCTGCGTCGCGGCGCGAACGCCCTTGGCCTCCAGCACTTCGAAGCGCGCGGCGAGCTGGCCCGACGCCCACAGCTCGATGACGCGCGGGAACCATTCCGCGGCGGCGGGGCTGCCGTATTGCAGCAGGCGCAGGTCAGCGCCCCCTTGTGCGATCAGGCGGGCCGGAGCGGCGTTGTCCTTGTACAGCCAGAGCTGCGGGGTGGAGAGATCGCGGCCGGCGGCGCCGAGCACGTAGGTGACGCGGTCGCCAAACCGCGACAGGCCCGCCGCTGCGTCCACCTCCGCTCCGGCGGCCAGCGCAGCCGTGCGCAGCGCCTGCGGGGCTTCTGCGGCAGGAATGCCGCGATGGGCGAGGAAGGGACAGGAGAGCTGCAGCAGGCGCAGCGCCGGTCCGGCGGTGCCTTCGCCGACCGCGCCCGGGTTCTCCACCGTCCCCTTCACCGACAGCGACAGACCGCCTTCGCCGTCGAGCCGGCACTGCAGCGGAAAGCGGAGGACCAGCTGCGCATTGCGCTGCGGCTCGCCGCTGACGAAGAGGACGCCCGAGAGCGTCACTTCCCGGGCGCGCCCCAGCGCCTGTGCGCGCCCGGCGGTGTGCTTGAGCAGCGAAGTCGCCGACGGAACATAGGCGAGGACCAGCGCGAGCAGCAGCCTCATCGCTGCACCGCCGTACGCAGATATGCGAGCAGGCCGTCGCGCAGCTCCGGGCGCTTGAGCGCGTAGGCGACGTTCGCCTGCAGATAGCCGAGCCGATCGCCCGCATCGTGCCGCTCGCCCTCGAACCGCACGCCGACCAGCCGCCCCTGCTGCGCGAGCACCGCCAGCGCATCGGTGAGCTGGATCTCGCCTCCGGCTCCGGGTTTCATCTTCTCGAGCATGGGGAAGATGTCCGGCGGCAGGACGTACCGGCCGATCACCGCCAGATTGGATGGCGCCGTTCCGCGCGAGGGCTTCTCCACGATACGATCGACGAGCAGGTTTCCGTCCGCCTGCGGCTTTCCCGCGGCCACGCCGTACAGGTGCGTCTGGTCGTCCGCGACCGGCATCAGCGCCACGGCGGCCTTCCCGGTCTGCATCGATACGCGCGCGATCTGGCCGATGGCCGGCTCCTCCGAGTCGATCAGGTCATCGCCCAGCATCACGCCGAACCAGTCGTCGCCCACGGCCCGCTTCGCCGCCAGCACCGCATGGCCGAGCCCGAGGGGCTCCTTCTGCCGGACGCTGACCAGCCCCACCATCTCGCCGATCCGCCGCGTCTGCTCCAGCAGCTCCATCTTGTTCTTGCGCGAGAGCGCCTCCTCCAGCTCGAAGTTGCGGTCGAAATGATCCTCGATCGAGGACTTGCCGCGGCCGGTGACCAGGACCACCTGGGCGGCGCCCGCTTTCACCGCCTCTTCCACGATCAGCTGGATGGTGGGCGTGTCGACGATGGGGAGCATTTCCTTCGGGACGGCCTTGGTGACGGGAAGGAAGCGCGTCCCCAGCCCGGCGGCGGGGATGACGACCTTGCGCAAGGGCTGCTTCATGGCGGCGCGCAAGGTAGCAAACGGGTCTGACACAGGCCAACGCTATATTGTTGCGCGCATGCGCCGCACACTCCTCCTGCTGCTGCTCACCGGGACCGCGATGGCGGACAACCGCGTCCAGGATCCCGGATCGCCCTGGCCCACGACCGTCGACACGCCGCGGGCCACGGCGATGGGCGGCGCGCACGCCGCGATCGCCACCGGAAACGACGCTCTCGTCGTGAATCCGGCGGGACTGGCGCAGGTGCGCCGGTACCACTTCGAGCTCGACGGTATGTACGACTCCCGTTTCCCGGCCCAGGCCGTGCTCGCCAGCCTGGTCGATTCGGCGTCCGCGCCCATCGCGAGCGGGCTGCTCTGGTCGCGCTGGGCCAGCGGCCAGCCGTCGGGGCGCGGCGAAGGATGGAGCCTCGGCCTCGGCTATTCGGGGCCCATCGGGCAAGGGCTGTATCTCGGCGGGGAGACGAAATACCTCCGCTACCACACTCCCGACGGGCTGGTGAAGAAGTGGGCGCAGGACGCGGGCGTACTCGGGCGAAGGGGAAACTTCTCCTGGGCGGCCGTGGTGCAGAACATCTCCACCGACAAGATCGCCACCTTCCCGCTCACCGCCGTCGGCGCCCTCGCCTGGGGAACGGATACCGACTGGCACCTCGCTTTCGACTACCGCGCCGACCTGTCGGACTCGAACAACGTGAAGAGCAAGGCGGCGCTGGGCGGCGAGCTCCTGGTCAGCGAAGCGCTGGCGCTGCGCGGCGGAGCGACCTGGGATGCCACGGCACGCCATTGGTGGCTCTCTGCGGGCATCGGAATCGTCAGCGAGAAGGGCGGCCTCCAGGTCGTCTGGCGGAGGCGGATAGAAGGGCCCTACGACCAGTTCTTCGAAGGCGGGCTGACGATCTATCTGGAGTGAGCTGCCTGCCGTCTTCCTCACCGCGGGATCCGCGGCGCGACCAGCGGCTGGCCCGTCGCCGGGTTCGCCACCACCTCCACTTCCGTCCCATAGACGGGCGAGAGGACTGCGGGGCGCAGGACCACTGCGGGCGGGCCCTCCGCCACCACTCGCCCTCGGTCGAGCAGGACGAGGCGGTCGCAGGCCGCTCCCGCGAGGGCGAGATCGTGCAGGACGAGCAGGGCTCCGCCGCCCTCGCGCGCCCTGCGCCGCAGCGCGCTGACGAGCAGGACCTGGTGGGCGAGGTCGAGCGCCGCAGTCGGCTCGTCGAGGACGAGCAGCGACGCCTCCTGCGCGAAGGCGCGGGCGAGGAATACGCGCTGCCGCTCTCCGCCCGACAGCTGCGAAACGGGGCGGTCCGCCAGATCCAGCGCGTCGACCTCCGCCAGCGCCGCGGTCGCCCGCGCCAGGTCGTCGGGGCCCTCGAGCGACCAGAGCCCGAGGTGCGGCGCCCGGCCCATGAGCGCCACTTCCCGCGCCGTGAAGGACAGATCGTGGGGCGGATGCTGCGGGAGGAAGGCGACGCGGCGGGCGCGCTCGCGTCGCGAGAGGCCGTCGAGGGGGGTGCCACGCAGCGAGACGGAGCCTCGTCGGGCGGTGAGAAGGCCACAGCAGAGGCGGGCCAGCGTGCTCTTTCCGGCTGCGTTCGGACCGATCAAGCCGACCACTTCGCCCCCGGCCACAGCGAGCGAGGCGCCAGCGACCGCTTCCGGCGCGTCCGCCGCGTGCCGATATCGCAGCCCCTCTGCTTCCAGCAGCCTCATCGCCGGCTCCGCATCAGCAGGACGAACAGAGGCGCGCCGACGATCGCCGTGACGGCGCCGACTGGAGGCTCGGCGCCCAGGCCGCGGAAGAGCACGCGGGCGAGGGCGTCGGCGAGGACCAGGAAGGCCGCGCCGCCCAGCGCGGAGGCGGGAAGCACGACGCGGTGATCGGGGCCGGCGACGAGGCGCACGGCGTGGGGAACGATCAGGCCCACGAACCCGACCAGCCCGGTGAAGGCGACCGCGATCCCGACCGCCGCGCTGGCGGCGAAGAACGCCAGCAGCCGGGTGCGTCCGACGTCGACGCCGAGCGCCGCGGCGCCTTCGTCGCCGAGCGCGAGCAGGTTCAGCCGGCCGGCGAGCGCGATGAGCACCAACGCCGGAACGAGCAGCGCGACACCGGCGCCGGCGAGCAGCGGGAGCGCCTCGTAACCGAGTGTTCCAGCGAGCCAGAGCGAGACCGCCTGCATCTGGTCGGGCCGCAGGACCGCTTCGACCGACAGCACCAGCGCGGAAGCAAAGGAATTGAAGACCACTCCGACCAGCAGCGCGCGCGAGGGCTCGAGCTGCCCGCGCGCACGGCCCAGGGTAAATACGAGCAGCGCCGCCGCCATTGCGCCGGCCATCGCGGCGAGCTGCGCCGGAAGCAGCCCGAAGAAGGCGGCGCCGTACGTCGCGGCCACACCGACCGCCGAGCCGGAAGCCACCGTGACGATGGCGGTGCCGATTGCGGCGCCGCCGGAGAGCCCGAACACGAACGGATCGGCGAGCGGGTTCCGCAGCAGCGCCTGCAGCGCGACGCCGGCCACGGACAGGGCGGCGCCGACCTCGGCCGCGAGCAGGACGCGCGGCATGCGCAGCCGGAACAGCACCGTCGCGTCGGGCTCGTGGCCGCGCAGCGCGTCGCGCAGCGACAGGGCCCCGGCGCCGGTCGACAAGCCGACCGCCGCCGCCAGCACGACCAGGGGAAGGAGAACGGCGACCGCGAGCGCCGCGCGCGCGGCCGCGGACCGCTTCATCGGGCGAGCGCCGCGCGCAGGTCGGCGAGCGCTTCCGGCAGACGCGGTCCCGGGTGCAGCAGGGCAGTGGAGCGGAGCGAGGCTACCCGCGCGTCCAGCCCCGGGATCGGACGCCGGCCCGCCGGCGCTTCGACTCCGCAGAGCACGATCACTTGCGGAGCGGAGCGCACGGCCGCCTCCGTGCTGAGCCGGAAGAAGGGCAGAGCACTGTCGCCGGCCGCATTCTCACCCCCCGCGTCCTCGAGGAGCTCGCCGGCGAATCCGCGCGGTCCGGCCACGACGAGTGGATCGAGCCCGAACACGAGCAGCGCGCGGGTCGGCGATCTGCCCTTCGTGCTCGCGCGCGCCTGCTCTCGCGCCCGCTCCAGCGACTCGCGCAGCGCGCGGCCGCGCTCGGGAAGACCGAGCAAGCCAGCGATGGCGGAGACCGCATCCTCGATGTTCGCCACCGTCGCCAGAGGAAACGCCTCCACTGGAATGCCGAGGCGGGCCAGCGTCTCCACCGGTCCCCGGTTTTCCGGCGAAGGCTCCGCGAGCACCAGATCCGGCTTGACGGCGAGCACGGCCTCGGGCTGCGGATCGTTGTATCCGCCGATGCGCGGCAGCTTCTCCGTGCGCGCGTCGTCGTCGAACCGGGTCACGCCTGCCAACCGGTCCTGCGCCCCCAGCGCCAGCACGATCTCGGAAAGCGATGGAGCGAGCGTCACCAGCCGGCGCACCTCGGCGGGCGCGGGCGGCCCCAGATGCTGCCTCGGGCCGGCCGCAAGGAGGAGCGCGAGGCCGATGATCATTTCACGGTGACCCAGTTCGCTGCGGCGATGGTGTTCGTGCCGCGATTCGACACGATCGCCTGCGTGTCGTCCAGGGGGAGGATGTTGTAGGGACCGGAGTTGAGGCCGAAGTTTGCCTCGGCGACGACCTTGGGTCCACCCTGCGCGTCCAGATCGATCCGCTGTGCCGTATTGGTGGAGGAGGCGACGGTGAAGAGGATGTGGCCGAACGCCCGCACGTCCTGGAGCGCATCGGCGTGGGACAAGGTGATGACCTTCTGGGCGGTGAGGGTCCCGCCGCTGGGCGTGACCAGCGAGATCGTGCTGTCGCCGGCGTTCACCACCGCGATCCGTCCGTCGTCGAGGCCGGCGAGCTCTGTCGGATTCGGTCCCACCGTCACGTGCGCCTTCACCGCGCCGGTGTCCGGGTCCAGCCGGTAGAGCTCGCCGCTGTTGTTGGAGCCACAGAGCGCGTAGACGTCGCCGCCGATGGTCATCACGTCCGCCACGTAGTTGAAGACGGTCTTCGCGCAATCCACCGGGACGGGCGGGGTGGGGTCCGCGGCGAGGGTGGTGCGATCGATGCTGAACACGGTGGTCGTGAAGGCGTCTCCAGTCCAGATCCGGGTCCGCGTGACCGCGACTCCGTTCGGCACACGGCCGTTGGGAATCGCGGCGCGGCGGGTGACGACGTTCGCGAGCGGGTCCACTTCGACGATCGCGCGTGCCCGGTCCGTGCCGCTGAAGTTTCCCGAGCAAGGCGAGTAGAGGTAGCCGTCGGCGGAGGCGCGGACGAACCCCGGGTTCTGGCACTGCAGGCCATCGCCGCCGCCCAGGTCGATGAGCGTGACGTTGCCGTCGCTGGGGGTGAACGCGGCGAGGAACCCTGGGCCAGCGTTTACGGGCCCCGTATCGGTGTCGCGCTGGTTCGAGAGCGTCACATAGACGCGCCCGGCGGCCTCGGCCATCCCCTGCGGGCGCGCCTTGCCGGGCTTGGTGAGGTCATACGGCTTGAGCTGGCTGCCGTCGGGCAGGGCGATGCTGGCGACCGGGGGCGGAGCCTGGTACGTGCCGCCGCAAGCGGCGACGAGGAGCAGCAGGACGATTCTCTTCACGGCGCTCTCCTTCTGGACGGTGTCAGAGCCGGGCGCGCGCGATCAGCGCGATCGAGAGGCCCGGAAGGGGGTATTGGAAGAGGTCTTCGTACGTGCGCTTGTCGAGCAGGTTCTTCGCCTCGACGTCGACCCAGAGCGGGCCGGCTGCGCGCACGCCGATGCCGGCATTGAGCAGCAGCTGGCTGTCGACGAAAGCGGTGTCGAAGGCGTTGCGCGGGATCGCGGATGTGAAGCTCGCTTCGCCGTACCCTTCGAGGCGGTCGCCGCGCCTCGCGAGCCGCGCGAAGAGCCGGTGCGGGGGGCGATAGGCGAGCTTGTGGCCATCGGCCCGGTTCACGGCGTCGAGGAAGCTGTAGGAAACGGTTGCGAGCAGGTGCGCAGGCAGCGGGACGACCGCCTGCAGCTCGACGCCCGCGATGCGCGCTTTGCCGACGTTGAACGGTTTCACCCGCGCCGGGGGAAACAGCTGGTACAGGATCAGCTCGCGGTAGCTCGACCAGAACGCGGTGGCCGAGAGCGTCAGCAGCGCCAGGCGCCACTCGGCGCCCGCATCCACCGACCAGGCGCGCTCGGGCCGGAGATCCGGATTGGCGGCGATGCCGCCGCGCTCGAGGTACAGCTCGGTGAACGTCGGCGCGCGGTACGAGAGACCCCATCCCGCGCGCAGCGACAGCGGATGCTCGGGCGCGGGTTTCCACTGCGCGGTGATTCCCGGACTGAGCCCGTTCTGCGTCCCGACCTTGTCCAGGCGAACCGCAGGATGCAGCGAGAAGCCCCCCGCGAGTGTCACATCGTCGCGAACGGCGGCGGAGAGCAGGCCACGCCGGTGCGCGCCGGTGGTCCCATGGACCCATTCGCCGCCGCCGGAGAGGAGGAAGCGGAGCGAATTCGCCTCGCCCGCGGGCAATGCCAACTCGCCTTCCGCGCGGGCGCTCGAGGAGCGCTGGTCCTGGCGCGGACAGTCCGGTGTCCCGTCCTCGCAGTCGCCGAACGCAAGCACTCCCCGCAGCTCGGAGCGATCGAGCCGGCCCGAGGCCCGCACTGACCACGTGGCATCGCCGCTCGAGCCGCGCAGGCGGACGCCGGCGACGCCGTCCGCATCGAATTCGCGCGAGCGCGGAGTCGGCGCGCTCGAAGCACCCGGCAGCCCTCGCACACCCGCGGATCCCTGCAGGAGCAGATCGAGGCCGAGCTCGCCGCTGAGCTCCTGCGAGATCCGCAGCAGACCGGAACCGCGCGTCGCGTCCCCGTTCTCGCGCGTGAACCCGTAATACGGAGATCCGGCGATTTCCGGCGTGAGCTGGCGCGCGTACTCGAAATTGCCCGACGTCCGGTCGCCCTGCAGTGCGATGAGGGCGCTGCCGTTCCCCGCGGGCATCGCCGCGTCGAGCGCGAGGCGCTCGGTGCCGAACGACCCGACGGATGCCTCCGCTCCGCCCGTCCAGCTGCCCCGCGCCGACCGGGGCAACAGCTCGAGCACGCCGCCGAGCGCCCCCGCGCCGAATTGCGCGCCGAGGACGCCGCGGCTGACGACCATCCGATCGAGGATCGTGGCGGGAAGCGTAGACAGATCCAGGGCGCCGCCGCCGGGTCCCTGCAGCGGGATGCCGTCGAGCAGCACCAGGGACTGATCGGCGGTCGCGCCGCGCAGCGAGAGCGTGGCGGTCTGCCCAGGCCCGCCGAGCGCGTGGATGGAGACGCCCGGGGCCGTCGACAACATCTCGGCGACCGACCGCACTTCTCCGCCGAACTGCGCCATGTCCACGACGGTGGCGGCGGCCGCGGGCGCGCGGGGCGATCCCTGGCGCCGCTCGCCTTGCACCTCGATGGTCTCGCCGGGCTCCTGCGCTCGCGCTGCCGCCGCGGCGACCATCGCAAGCAGCAGGAGGTAGCGCGGGAAGACGCGGGACGGCGGCACGAGCTCTCCTCTTTCTCTCGAAGAGGTGGAAGCGCTTTGCGCCGCCAGGCAGGTTTCCTGGCTCCCGGGTCTGCAGCGCACTCGCGCTGCGCGCCGTCCCGCCTTCCCCGCATGCTCGCGAGTGGCTACGTGGGACTGGCTGCCCGGCTACAGTGGCGGGACCGCGCCGGCTTTCGACCGGCTTCCCTCTAGGCCCCCGGACCGGGGGCACCACGGCGGCGGACTTCGTTTGTCGGGCGTCCGGTTACTCCCTCCATTTCCCGCGGTCAAGGGCGAAGCGGCCGCAAGGTCGTGTCCCCCTGGACCGTGAGTCGCGACCGCAGCCGCTGCACCAACGTCCGCATGCCCTTGATGCGACCGACCTCGTCCACCGTCGCGAACGGCTTTTTTCCCCGCCGCTCGACGATGAGCTGCGCCCGGCGTTTGCCGATCCCAGGAAGCAGTCGCAGCTCGGCTTCCGTCGCGCGGTTCACGTTGAGCACGCCCGTCATCGCCGGCTTGCCCGGTCTCTTTCGCGGTTTGGCCGCCCGCTCGACCGTCTGTGCCGGCGGGGGAAGCGCGAGCGGTTCCGTCGCGGCGCAGAGAAGCGCCGCCAGCAGGACCAAGGGCATGGGCCGCTACGCCTCGACCGCTTCCTCGGCGAGCGCTCCGCGCTCCTTCCTCGGCTCCCGCTCGCGATCGTCCTCGCGGATCTGGATCTTCCCGTCGCGCGGGAGGGCATCGAGGTAGATGTTCATCGAGCCGTCCTGGTTCTGGAACGCGCTCCCCACCCGGTTCCAGAAGTGCCTTCCGCTCCTCTCCACGATGTTGTACGCCGCCCAGGGCCTGCGCCCGCTCCCGCCCTTTCCCGACTGCTGCTGGTTCTCCATCTGCCCTCCCTCCGCGCCTCCACCGGCACGCGCCCCTTGCTGGAGCAGGACCCGTGCCAGCCCGACGCTCTCGGCGGAGGCACGCTGCCGTCGCGGAATGGGCGTCCGGAAATGGCAACCCCGTCGCGTTCCGGTCGCTGCGAGAAGCCTGCTTTGTCAGTGCGGCATCCCCAGCGTTGGGGGAAGCGCGCCGGAGACGTCGATCTTCCCGAACTGCGCCTCGTACTTCGCCACGTTGTCCTGCAGCGCGTGCAAGAGGCGCTTCATGTGCTTGGGGCTGTTGATCACCCGCGCCCGCACGACCGCCTTCGGCGCCTGTGGCTGCACGTAGATGAAGTCGATCACGAACTCCGTCTCGTTGTGGTTCAGCATCGCCATGTTGACGTACATGCCCTGCGCCGTCTGCTCGTCGATCTGGAGCTGGATCTGCATCTGCGGCGGTGTGGCGGGATTGTCGGCGGCCATGCGCGCCTTCTTCGCACTTGGGTTGATGAGGCGCAAGCGATTGCGGCCGTGCGGCGAAGCTGCTACTGCCGCGCGGTGCATGGCCGGACCCGCGGACCCGTTCGCGCTGGGCGATGGACCCGACGCGTGCCTCCTCCTGCACGGCCTGACCGGGTCGCCGGCTGAGATGCGCCCCGTAGGCGACGCCCTGGCGGCGGCGGGATTTCGCGCCGTGGCGCCTCTCCTTCCTGGACACGGCACCACTCCCGAGGATCTGTACAAGACCACCCGCGCGGACCTGGCGGTCGCGGCGCAGACCGCGCTGCTCTCGCTCGCGGGCGCGCGCCGCATCTTCCTCTGCGGCCTCTCGGTCGGCGGCCTGCTCTCCATCGGCCTCGCCGCGCGATCCTGGGTCCGCGAGGGCCTCCCCGACTTCTCGGCCATCGCCCTGCTCGCTCCGGCCATCGACTTCGCCGGAACGACCTGGCTGTTCGCGCACGTCATCGGGCGGCTGCCCGCGCTGCCGCTGATCCTCGGCAAGGGCGCGCGCGACGTCAGCGGTGGACCCGACGAGCGCGAAAAGGTGGACCCTTCCTACACGGCGATCCCCATGCGCTGGGGCGCCGAGCTGCGGCTGCTCTCGGAAGAGACGCAGAAGCTCGCGCCCCGCGTCCACGCGCCCGCCCTGCTGCTGCATGGCGCGCTCGATCGGACCATCGCAGCCTCGGGATCGCGGCGGCTGGCCCGCATGCTCGGGTCTTCGCAGGTGGAAGTGCGCGTGCTTCCTCGCAGCGGCCATGTCCTGCCGCTCGACGTCGAGTCGGCGGAAGTCTGTCGGGATATCGTGTCGTTCTTCCAGGGAGTGGGCTGATGGCCAAGTACGTCCTCGCGATCGATCAGGGCACCACCGGCAGCACCGCGCTGGTCCTCGACCAGCGCCTGACGGTGAAGGCGAAAGCGAACGTGGAGTTCCGCCAGATCTTCCCCAAGCCCGGGTGGGTCGAGCACGACCTCGACGACATCTGGACCGCGACCTTGAAAGCCGTCGGGACGGCCATGCGCCAGGCATCGATCAAGCCCGCCGAGCTGCAGGCCATCGGCATCACCAACCAGCGGGAGACCACGCTGCTCTGGGACCGGCATTCCGGGCGGCCGATCCACAACGCGATCGTCTGGCAAGACCGCCGCACGGCCGACCTGTGCAACGAGCTGAAGGCGAAGGGAAAGGAGCCCTGGATCCGCGAGAAGACCGGCCTCGTCCTCGACGCCTACTTCAGCGGGACCAAGGTGCGCTGGCTGCTCGACCACGTGCACGGCGCGCAGAAGCGGGCGGAGAACGGCGACGTCTGCTTCGGGACCATCGATTCCGCATTGCTCTGGAAGCTGACCGGAGGCGCGGTGCACGCCACGGACGTGACCAACGCCTCGCGCACGCTCTTCATGGACCTGGAGAAGCGCGCCTGGGACGACGAGCTGCTCGCGCTCTTCGACGTCCCCCGCGCCGTCTTGCCTGCGATCCGGCCTTCCGCGGGCGTCTTCGGCGCCACCAAGGGAGTGCGCGGGCTGCCCGACGGAATTCCCATCGCCGGGATCGCCGGGGATCAGCAGAGCGCGCTGGTGGGGCAGGCGTGCTTCGAGGAGGGCGAAGCGAAGTGCACCTATGGAACGGGGGCTTTCCTGTTGATGAACGCCGGACCGAAGAAGGTCACCTCCCGGCACGGCCTGCTCGGCACCGTCGCCTGGCAGGTCGGCGACGAGGTCGCGTACGCCCTGGAGGGGAGCGCCTTCGTCGCCGGCGCGGTGGTGCAGTGGCTGCGCGACGGGCTCGGCCTCTTCGAAAAATCGGCGGACGTCGAGAAGCTCGCCTCGTCGGTCCCCGATTCCGCCGGCGTCGTGTTCGTTCCCGCCCTGGCCGGCCTCGGCGCGCCGCACTGGCGTCAGGAAGCGCGCGGGCTCATCTGCGGGCTCCACCGGGGAGTGAGCGCCGCGCACCTCGCCCGCGCGGCGCTGGAGGGCGTGGCGTTCGAGATCCACGATCTGGCGCAGGCGATGGCGCAGGACATCGGCAAACCGGTGCCGATGTTCCGGGTGGACGGCGGCGCGTCCGCCAACGACTTGCTCATGCAGTTCCAGGCGGACCTGCTGCAGACGCCCATCGAGCGGGCGCACATGATCGAGACCACCGCGCTCGGCGCCGCATTCCTCGCCGGGCTGGGCACCGGGATCTGGGCGGGCCTCAAGGAGCTGCGCAACGCCTGGCGGCCCGGCAAGCAGTTCAAGCCGAAGATGAAGGGGGACGTCCGCGCGGCGCACCTCGCGCGGTGGAAGTCCGCCGTAGATCGCGCGTGATCACCCGGCGGCGAGCTTGATGCGAACGATCATCTCCACCAGCTGCTGCGAGACGTAGTCGAGCTCGACGAACTCCACGCCGATCCCTGCCGGGTCGATGCGGACGATGCGCGCGGTCCCGTGCACGATCCGCTCCTTCCCGGCGTCGAACTGGAGCGTCACGACCTCGCCTACCCGGTGCTGGGGGTTCTCCAGGCGGATGAACATCCCGCTTTCACTCACGTCGCCTGCGTAGGCGGACAGGAACTGCTGGACCGAGGGAAACTTCAGGCTTACACGAAGGTCGACGGGTGCGCGCTGATGCCGGCGGCGCTCTTCCTGGTCGTCGGCCACGCGACCATCCTACGCGAACAAGGCGTCCATCGCTTCTCCTACATTGGAGACCCCGCAGAGCTCGAGCGCGTTGCCCGCCCGCACGCGGTTGCCCTTGGGAAGCACGCAGCGCGAAAATCCGAGTTGGGCTGCTTCCGCGAGCCGTTGGTCGATCTGGCCGACGGCCCGGACCTCGCCGGCGAGCCCCACCTCGCCGAGGACGACCGTCCCGGAGGGCAGCGCGCGATCGCGCGACGAGGAGACCAGGGCCGCCGCGACAGCCAGGTCCCCCGCGGGTTCGGGCAGATCGGCGCCGCCCGCGACGTTGACGTAGATGTCCTTGTCGGCCAGCATCATCGGCAGTTTCCGCTCCAGCACCGCGGTGAGCACGGCAACGCGCCCCGAATCCACTCCGATCGCTGTGCGCCGCGGCGACCCTCCCGACGAGGAATCGGCGACCAGCGCCTGCACTTCCACCAGGAGCGGCCGCGACCCGTTCATCACCGCCGCCACCGCGCTGCCCGAGGCGTCCGCCGACCGCTCCGCGAGAAAGAGCGCGGAGGGATTCGGGACTTCGACGAGCCCCTCCGACTGCATCTCGAAGACGCCGATCTCGTTCGTGGAGCCGAACCGGTTCTTGTGCGCCCGGAGCACCCGGTATGCGTGGCTGCGGTCGCCTTCGAAGAACAGCACCGTGTCGACCAGGTGCTCGAGCACGCGCGGCCCCGCGATGGACCCTTCCTTGGTCACATGGCCGACGAGGATCACGGGTGTACCGGTCTCTTTCGCGAAACCGGCCAGACGGTGCCCCACCTCCCGCACCTGCGTGACCGAGCCGGGCGCGCTCTCCAGTCCGCAGAGCGCGAGGGTCTGGATCGAGTCCACCGCCAGGACGCAGGGGCGCAGCTTGCGCGCATGATCGAGCGCGACGGTCGCGTCGGTTTCCGCCGCCAGGAGGAGCTCCGGCGAGAGCGTTCCCAGCCGCTCTCCGCGCAGCCGGATCTGCTGCAGGGATTCCTCTCCGCTCACGTAGAGGACCGGGCGTCCCGGCCCGGCGAGCCGATCGAGCGCCGAGAGGAGCAACGTGCTCTTCCCGATGCCGGGATCGCCCGCCAGCAGCACGACCGCGCCGGGGACGAGCCCGCCGCCGAGCGCGCGGTCCAGCTCCCCGATGCCGGTGCGCTCGCGCCGCCCCGGCGAGAGCGGCACCTGATCGATGGGCAGCACCGCCGAGAGACCGCGCCCGGCCGGCCGCTCCGACTTCTCCTCGACCGAGCCGAACGCGCCGCAGCCGCCGCATTTGCCGAACCACTTCGCGGTGCGGAATCCGCACTCCCTGCAGACATGTTGGATCGCGATCTTTGCCATGGTCGGATCCTGCCCGCAGGGTCCGACATGCCCGCTGCCTGGTCGGACGAGGGGCCTGTTGACCTTGACGTCGTCGTGAGCGTGAACGGCGACGGCGACGCGGCCGTAGGCGACGGACTGCGTTTGAGCCCCGTCATTTCCCAGTTCCGGGTTATGACGCAGTTCCGAGGTGCGCGCGTGGTGCTCCCGATCCTGTTCGTCACCGTCTTCCTCGATCTGGTCGGGTTCGGGATCATCATTCCTTTCCTCGCCTATTACGTGGAGTCCTTCGGCGCTCGGGCCGCCGTGGTGGGGCTCCTCATGTCCAGCTACTCGCTGGCGCAGTTCCTCTTCGCGCCGGTCTGGGGAAGGGTCTCGGATCGAGTCGGCCGCCGTCCCATTCTGCTCCTCGGGCTGACTGGCTCCGTCGCCGGGTTCACGCTCTTCGGCCTGGCGGGGACGCTCGGGTTGCTGTTCGTCGGGCGCGTCCTGATGGGGATCTTCGGCGCCACCATCCCCACTGCCCAGGCAGCGGTCGCCGACGTGACCGCGCCTCAAGACCGGGCGCGCGGGATGGGGCTCATCGGCGCTGCCATCGGCCTCGGGTTCATCCTCGGTCCCGCGCTCGGTGGCGTGCTCTCGAATCTGTCCTCGGTGCTCCGCCTGCCGCTGTTCGAGCACAATCCCTATGCCCTGCCCTGCCTCGCTTCCGCCGCTTTGGCGGCGTTCAACCTGATCGCGGCCGCGTTCTTCCTCCCCGAGTCGCTGCCGCACGACCGGCGCGGCTCGCACTCCGGGGAAGGGTTTTCGCGCATCGCGATTCTCTCGCGGGGACTGACCGACCGCCGCCTGCGGCTGCTGGTGCTCGTCTACTTCCTGTTCATGCTCGGCTTCACGATGATGGAGGCGACGCTGACCCTCTTCATCGAGCGCCGCATCGGCGCGGGCGATCACGCGCAGCTGGTCCGCCGCGTCGGGTACCTGTTCGGGTTCATCGGGATCATCCAGGTGGGTCTGCAGGGCGGCCTGGTGGGGCGGCTCGCGAGGCTGTTCGGGGAACGCAAGCTGCTGATCGCCGGCTGCGCGGTGACGGCGCTTGCGCTCGCCGCGCTTCCGTTCGCCGCGTCTTGGACGGGCATCTACGGGTGCGCGTTCGGACTCGCCTGCGGCCACGGACTTTCGCAGCCCTCCGTGGCGAGCCTGATCTCGCGCGCTGCGCCGCCGCAGACGCAGGGCGGGGCGCTCGGCATCTCCCAATCGGCGGCCAGTCTCGCTCGGGTGCTCGGGCCTGCCATGGGCGGCGCGCTCTTCGAGCAGATCGCTCCCGGGGCGCCTTATGTCGTGGCGGCGGGCCTTTCCATCGCCGCGGTGGTCTGCGCGGCTCCCGGCCGTCGAGACGCGTAGAGCGGCTGGCCGCGCTTGTGGCGGCCGCCTTTCCCCGGGTATGACATCGACTCCGAGTGGGGGCTGCATGCGCGCAGCGGTCATCGGCGGCGGAAGCTGGGGGACGGCGCTCGCGTCCGTCCTCGGGGGCAACGGTCACGACGTCACCATCTGGTCCTACGAGATCGACGTGGCCGAGGCGCTGGCGACGAAGCGGGAGAACCCGCGGTACATGCCGGGCTTGCAGGTTCCACCGACCGTGACCGGAACGCACGATTTCGCGCGCGCGCTCGCCGGCGCGGAGCTGGTCGTCGCGGTCAACCCGTCGCACGTCACGCGGCCGGTGATGCGGGAGGCGCTCCCGTACCTGCCGAAAGCGACCGCGATCGTCACCGCCACCAAGGGAATCGAGAACGAGACGCTCTTGACCATGCACGAGGTGCTCGAGGACGTGCTGCCGCCCGAGATGCACCCGTACCTCGTCTGTCTGTCCGGCCCGTCGTTCGCCAAGGAGACGATGCTGAAGATGCCCACTGCGGTCGTGGTCGCCTCGCCGTGGGAAAAGATGGCGCAGCGCGTGCAGCGCTGGTTCTCGAACGACTACTTCCGCGTCTACACCTCGGTTGACGTGGTCGGAGTGGAGCTGGGCGGATCGCTGAAGAACGTCTGCGCCATCGCCGCAGGGATCTCCGACGGGATGGGCTTCGGCAACAACACGCGCGCCGCCATCATGACGCGGGGGCTCGCCGAGCTCGTGCGCCTGGCGGTGAGGAAGGGCGCCAACCCCCTGACGCTCAGCGGGCTCGCCGGGATGGGCGATCTGGTGCTGACCTGCACCGGCGAGTTGTCGCGCAACCGCACCGTCGGGCTCGCTCTCGGCCGTGGCCAGAAGCTGCAGGAGATCCTCGCGGGGATGACGCAGGTCGCGGAAGGCGTCCGGACCGCGAAGAGCGTCCACGACCTGGCGCACAAGCTGGAAGTGGACATGCCCCTGCACGAAGCGGTCTATCGCATCCTGTACGAGGACCTGCCGCCGAAGGCCGCTCTGCAGTCGCTCACGTCCCGCGAGCTGAAGTCGGAGTTCCAGCTGCACTAGAGAGCCGAACCGCTTACGCACCCTGCTGCGGTCGCCGATCCCTGGCCTGCGGCGAACGGCCTCGTCACTGCGCTGCTCTGCGTAGGTCG